>CAYNDW010000858.1:0-3047 GCA_964395375.1 uncultured Cytophagia bacterium | reverse complement strand
TTAGCCTGATGCTTACAGCATCAGGCGGAGGTTGGCGGCAACACGAGTGCAAAATCCAGGTCCACACCGCGTATTTCTGCAGATTCATTGCTTTACGCAACGAAGCGCACATATATGAACACCGTATCAAACTATCGTTTTATCGATCCGCACGTGCTCGCGGCGATTTCAGACTTGCATCTTTTGGCGAAGACCGTGGTCGATGGTTTCATGTTGGGCGCCAATCAAAGCCCGCTCTCCGGCGCCGGTTTGGAATTCAATCAATACCGCAGCTATCAACCCGGCGACGATCTCCGCCGCGTGGATTGGAAAATGTACGCGCGCTCTGACCGCCATTACGTGCGCGAGGCAGAAGTCGAAACCAGCATTACGGTGCGTTTTGTATTAGATGCCAGTGCTTCGATGGCGCATACGGAAGCCGGTATAAAGAAATTCGATTATGCGCGTTTTATGATCGCCGCGCTTGGTTATCTTGCGCATCAACACGGCGACGCCATCGGGTTGGAAGCATTGAGCAACGTCACGGTCGCACATCTTCCGCCGAAACGCGAGCCGCAGCAGTTGCATCGTCTTCTGCATGAGTTGGAGCGGCTCGAACCGCACGGTGGGTGGCCGCAACCTTCGCATTGGCAGCGTATGTTGGAGACCGCGCAACGCCGCGAATTGCTCGTGATCGTGAGCGATGTACATGAATATGAGCGTGAGATCACGGACGCGCTTTCGAAATTCCGCGCGCTTCACCACGAGGTGATCCTTTTTCAAATCTTAGGAAGAGACGAAGTTGAATTTCGCCATGAGGGTTTTCTGACGCTCGAAGATCTCGAAACCGGCCGCACCGTCGAAATCGAAGGCGCGGCCGCACGGCGTTCTTATCTTACCGCCATGCAAAGCCGGCTTGCTGAAGTAAAAAGAACGCTGCAGAATCAAGACATTGCTTACGAGCTTTTTTTTCTCGAGCAACCGCTCGACTTCGCATTGCGTCGTTATTTGACGCAGCGCATGAAGATGTTTTAGTTTGGGCGCTTCAACGCGTCGCTTTGGTCTGGTTGTGACTCATGTCAGCCCACCCATCTTGCAAGTCTCCCGCAACGAATGTAAAAGTTTAGCCGAAAGAAGTTGCGTAATCGTATCGTGCCTGTGCGCTTTAATCGGGCATTCACCGCCTTTGCAAATGGATTCCCGCCTAAAGACTGCGGGAATGACGGAGAATATCAGCAGTTGATTTTCTACCAATGAATCCATTTTGATATGTTGCGACTTTCGAGAACTTGAACCTTCACCACGCTTTTGCGTCCTGTTCCCAAATGCATCATTATAAAGTTGACGGACATGTTGCAGTTTCTTTCTCCGCTTGCCTTTTTCGCGTTTGCCGCGCTCCTTGTCCCGCTGGCGATTCACCTGTTGAGTCGCAAGAGCGGCAAGCGCATCAAGGTTGGAAGCATACAATTTCTGACGGCATCAGAAAGCCACAGGCTCAAAAGTTTTCGACTCAATGAAGTGCCGCTTCTGTTGCTGCGCTGCGCGTTGCTCATTGTGCTGACGCTGTTGCTCGCGCAGCCGCATTGGGCGCGTTTTGCGCGGTCCTCCGATTCACGGGGAAAAGTGTTGATCGCACCGGAGTTACTTCCCGAAATGAATCCGCGCCTTCAAGCGCAAATAGATTCGCTTTCCGCCACAGGCCATGAATTGCTCGCGCTTGCCCCGAACTTTCCGAAATTGCAAGAGAGCGGAGAGCTTGCAACGCGCACGAACTATTGGTCGCTCGCGCGCGAGCTTGCTCAAGCAACGCACGGCGATATGCCGATTTGGATTTTTACTTCCGATGCCTCGCGCTCCTATCGCGGCGAAAGGCCGGCGCTGCCGGAAAATTTTATTTGGCAAGGCTACAGCGCATCGCATACCGAGCATTGGTTACACGCCGCGAAATTTGTGCATGAAGACAGCGTGCAATTTCTCATGGGAGAAAGCACGGCGCGACAAACGGCCTATTCACGGTTCACCGCGCAACTGCCTGCGTTGCCGGCGGAGGTGCCGCTCGAAGGCTTTCCTCCCGTTGCTATTTCCCGCGCGGCGAACGGCAGTGCGCTGCAATTGCGCTGGCATCATGTTGCCGCGCACGACGACAGTACTTCGCTCATGATCACTGCCACACCCAAAACCATCACAATCTATTTTGACGAAGAGCATGCAGGCGATCGTCGCTATGTGCAAGCGGCGTTAGAGAGCGCAACGGAATTTGCCGCGGCCTCATGGCAAGTACGCGCTGTGTCGCTACCCGACAACGCCGCAAGTTTCGCTCGCAGCGATGCGGTGTTTTGGCTCTCGAAATCATCCTTGCCCAAGGAACTCGAAGAACATGCTGCCAACGGAGCACTTCTAATAACGGATGCGGGCGCGCACAAGTATCACACGGTCGCAAGCGCGATTATGCTACGAGACTTTGCAATCGACAATCCGCCGCGCCTGTGGCGCAAAACCGTTGCTCCCGCGCACGGCCTCGAGCTATGGCGTGAGGCGCAAGGTGAAGCGCTACTCAGTGCAGAACCGACCGGCGCAGGTTGGCACTTGCACTTTCAAAGTCGCTTTCATCCGCAATGGACCGATCTCATTTTGCATCCCATGTTTCCCGAAATGATGTTGCGCCTTATCGAGCGCCGCGATTTCAGCAGCGCGGTTGAAGGCCCGCATGATCAACGTCGCTTGACGAAGCTGCAATTGCAACCGCAAAAAGCGAGCGCCGCAACACGCACGCAAGCAACACCGCATGCCGTGAGCCTTCATCTTCCTTTATGGATACTTGCGACGATTCTGTTCGCATGGGAACGCCGGCTCTCGGAAAGGCGCGCGCGATGACGCACGAACAAGCCCGAGCCATCCTGCAAATTTTCGAGCGCCATTGGAATCACCGCGTTGGGGTTCGCACGGCATTGCAAACGCTCAGCCTTGTGCTCGTACTCGGCGTCATCGCTTTTTTCTTTTTTGAACCGCGCCTGAGCGCGGCCTTGGCCTTCGCCGGTTTCGGTGTGATCTGGCGTGTGCTTTATTAT
>CAYNDW010000857.1:0-3050 GCA_964395375.1 uncultured Cytophagia bacterium | reverse complement strand
CTGTAATACTTCGTCACTCCGCGAAAGTGCCCGCGGTATCCGAGCAGAAAGTCGCGCATCATGCTGATCATGTCCCTTCGGCTCCACGGCATCCCAAAGGTGCGCTCGCCCATGAAAGCCGCCCACGCATAGAACGGTTTCATCTCTTCGTCACGCTGGCGGAATTCTCGACGGCAATACTCAAGCTGGTCGCGGTTCAGTCTTCGCGGGCGAGTGCGCGGGGAGAGAAGATGGTAGCGCGACTCCAAATAGCGAAGCTGACGCACGGTGAAGCCGCTGCCGTTCGATAGGTCTCGCAACGTCAAGTTTCCCATCGCGTCAGGCATGATTCGGCCCCCCTAGTTCGTATGGCAAACGTGAAACCTCATGGTACTCTGATTTTGAGCGGCAACTCCAAATACCGTTGCAAATCCCACGAGATAGGCGATGTAGCTTGTCAAGATTGACAATCTACCTGAAGAGCGTCTCGAAGAGTGTTTTCGGTCGCTGGCCGCGATGTCGTTTGAACAGAGACGGGCTTGAACGGAATATGATCCGCGGCGGCGATTTCGAATCGACGACTTTTTTCTTTGCGATGTTGTATCGCTTGCGATTCTGTCCGCCGGGGTCGAGCATGAATGAACCAAACTCGCGGAGTTCGAGCCGGCCGTGCTCATTGAGCATCGTCAATACCCCGCTCAACACGAGTTCGATGACAGTACTGGCCTGCGACGCTCGGCAGCCTTGCTTTTGCGCCAGGTAGAGCGCCAAGTCTTCCTTCGTGGCTGAGGGCATCGGTTGTTCTCCAAATGAACTTGTGGCCGACCGTGGTTACGTACGCTAGTCGGTATCGAACAGCGGAATTTTCCTCTCGCGGCTTGCCAAGTCCAAGTCGGTTGGGTCACCGGTCAGTCCGTGTTTAGTATCTGCCAAGCTCGCTCGGATTCCCATGTCGGGTATTCAACTCTTAGCGATTTGTCGTTGTCCCGAAGAACTCGGCAGCCATGTAGCGATTTGAGCCTTTCGCGGTGAGATGCGCTACTGGTCTGAGCTGTTTGGTAGCAGCCGCCCCAAGCGGTGATCTCGCCGAAATCGCATTGGAATGTTCGTGGTTTGATGCGGTCGCTGAGCGGCATGGGCGTGATCGTTCGCACCACTACAAAATCAGGTGTGCGGCCGCCGGACAGCCGATGACCTTTCCAAATTCGGGTCCGCGTGCCAGCTCCATGCACGATGCAGCGGTTCCAGCCGCGCCGAACATACCGCCGGCACGGCAGGCCTGTAGATTTTGCCTTTGCGCCGCAACGCGGGAGTGGCGGACGCGGAAATCTGAATTCCCTTCGCATGATGGCACCCGATACAGAAATCTCTTGTCACGAAACGGAATTTGACCGTCAGTTCGTTATGGAATGCCGTGCGTTCTTTTCGATTCCTCAGTAACGGATTGCATAGGTCGCGCTCTCGTCCAATTCTTCGCCCGCGCGGTAGTACCGCGTCGTGGTCCGCGGGTCGGCGTGGCCGGCCATGATTTGAACCCTGTGAATCGGCGCGCCATGGTCGAGGGCCGATGTGATCGCCGCGACGCGCATCGAATGTGGACTGATCTCGCGATTGACACCTGCCTGATCCGCGTACTTTCGAACGATGTTCCAAACGTCACGGCCGGAGAGCCGCGCGCCTTCTGCGGCGGCGTGGCCCAATGACACAATCAGCGGACCGCTACCGCCGAGTGTCCGGCCGGTCGCAGACAGGTAATCCACGATCGCCGAGTATGCGGCCGGTGGAACGGGCAAGACGCGGGTCTTGCCGCCCTTGCCGCGCACTTCGAGAACATGATGGCTTCGCTCATCTCGAAGATCCGACAAGTCGAGGTTCGCAATCTCCTCGCGTCTCAACCCCAGATACAGCCCGGCGGCCAGAATCGCTTTGGCACGCTTTCCGATCAATGTGCCTGTGTCCGGCGCCTTGAGCATCCGGCGAGCCTCGTGTGGCTCGATGCCGGGCGTCTTGCCTTCGCGATCGATGCGCGGCGAACGAACGATTTTGGGGTCCGCAGGGTTTTGCTCCATGCGTCCCAGAGTGACGAGCATACTAAAGAATGAACGAAGCGTGCTCAGCCGCCGGCCAATCGTTGCCGGTGCCGTTCCAGCCTCGAGCATGGCGTTGCGGTAGGCGATGAGCGTTTCCGGCCCGACATGGGCAAGCTCCTCTGGGTCGTCTATGCCGGCGGCGTCCAGGAAGTGCCGCATGTCGGCCACGTATGCCCGACGGGTCTGTGGGGAAAGCTGCTTTGCGAGAAACGCCTCATAGTCGCTACTCGGCCTGACCAGCGTATCGGTGTGGCTTGCGGTGAGCCTCTCGACGGCCATTGCTCCGCCGGCACTCTCGGGCGGCTCATTCTCTTTCAGCGACTGAAGGCGCTGCCAGCGCTCGACTGCGGGATTCGTGGGAGCAGGCAGCAAGGCGACGCCCGGCGTCCCCGCAATCGGATGCCCCACAGCTTTCGCCAGCGTTGCAGAGCGAACAACGAGCCGCAGGCCTTTGTGCAGGTTGACACCGCTGAAGTGCTTGACAGCCGAACCTGCCAATCCGTCAATTGAATCGCACAGTCGGGCAACAACCGTCCGAGCGTGTTCCTGTTCTGATGGGGAACTCTCGCTCGCGTCGAGTACGGCCCACAGCGCCGATTCCAGGCGGCGCAGCAAATCCCCGAGTTGGGTGAGCCGGCCACGAATGTCGATCGTCGACAGGTTGGATTGCATTTGTTTCCTCTCGGTCCGTTTTCTTGAATCCGGTCTTGGTTCCGATAACGGGCATTATCGGAAGCAAAGTCGAACCCACTTCGGTTCGGTCCATCAACTCTTTTCGAGAATTCAACCACCTAGAATAATTCCCGCCAATGCCGCGTCCCAAGGCAACTCCGGTTTCTTCTTGAGAATCCCCGCGACCATCCGTTTCAGGCCGCTTGGTGTGTTGGCGGCCTTCACTCGCTCGATGATCGGTGGCTTTGCGCTCTCGACAACTTTCTGCAATTCCCGCTCGGCCAAGAGTTGGCGGTATGCGGACGCCAG
>CAYNDW010000856.1:0-3057 GCA_964395375.1 uncultured Cytophagia bacterium | reverse complement strand
GGATAATGCACCGCAAAATTCTCCGGAGCGGTTTCACTTTCCGCCTGCTGCACGGCCGTCGCACCGCCCCCGGTTTTAGTCATGGTGAATTGATCCACACTCTGGCCGTTGTTCTTAATCCAGCTTCCGCGCAGCGTGTCGCCGTTGATAAAAATGCTTTCATACCCCGAGACCTTCCCCAATTGAAACGCCATGAGTGCGTGCTTCTTTTCGACCTCGCCGTCTTTGCCGCCCGCGCCGGCGACAACGTAAACGGCGCCGGCTGCAAATCCCTTTTTGGGGTAATTCGCCAAATCACTATTGAGGATCTGGTGGTTCGCCAGCAAATAGGTGCGCTCGGCGACGTGCGAATGTCCGTTGAGAATGAGGTCAACACCTTCCGCCTCCAAAACGGGAACGAACTGCGCCTGAACTTCATCGTCGTCGCTGTGAGTGCCCGCCGAGTATGGCGGCTTGTGCCACATCATGATAAGCCAGCGCTGCCCGCGGCTCTTTGCCGCTTGCAAATCCTGCTTCACCCACGCGAGTTGTTTTTCCAAATCTGCGCCCGCGAATAATAGTTCATCGTCCAGCGAGACGATATGCGCATTGGCGTAATCGAAGGAGTAATAGTTTTCGGCGTGGCTTGGATTATTTGCCGGCGTTTCAAAAAATTCGAAATACGCCGCGGCCTTCTGCGCTTTGATATCATGGTTGCCCAAAGTCGGCCACCACGCGCGATGGCGAATGAGCTCTTGATAAACCGGAAAGTAATCGATCAAATAATTTTCCCGGTCGCCGCTGCTATAAATAATATCGCCCAGCAAAAGCGCGAAGTTGTGCCGCGCGTCGTCTTTCAGCATTTGTGCCGCGGTGGCTTTTTGCAAAACAGAACCATCGCCGAAATCGCCAAACGCCATGAAACGAAACGGCACGCGTGCGCCCGGCCGTGGATGCGTGCGAAAATAATATTGCTCGCCGGCAGCGTAAACATTCGCCCCCGCAGCCACTTCATAAAAGTATTTCGTGCTCGCCGCCAATCCCGTGATTGCCGCGCGATGCACGGTGCCCGTGCCGCCGTCGATCGTTCCTTCCCACTGTCCGATTTGCTTGCCATAACGCAGCGTTCCCGCCTCCGAAGTTTTCGTGTACCAAATGACGATTGCTTTCTTTTCATCCGTATTTTGTACATACGGTCCGAAATCCAACTGCGCCCCAACTTGCGTCGCAAAGCCCAAAGCCAGAAACGCTGTAATCCAAAGCAATTTTCCGAACATCACTGCTATCCTTTCATAGATGACGGTAATACGCAAGCCGGACGAGCCGCAGCCAAAATAAATGCCCAACTGTTAAAAGCTGCCAACGGATCACAGCCTAAAGTTTTTCATCCGTTGGCCGATTTCATCCGTTGGGGGATTTTTTTTGCTTTAATTTAAAAGTAGAGATTTCACTTTTAATAGACTACAGCGGATTATCAGACAAGCTGAAAACCGCAGCCCTTCGGGCGGCTTGAGTTCGATAAAGAACCACAAGAGAGAACAGAGAAAACGGAGAATCTTTTCTCGGTTCTCTCCTGTTCAAAAAAGTTAGAATTTTTTCTAACTTTCATGAACCAATGGACTAAAGAATCAAAAACTTTCCAGGCATTACCCACTCTGTTTGCTCCGCTTTCTCCGTGTTCAGCTTTTAGTTTGCGGCTCTCCCGCCTTGTGCGATTATGTTTTCGGCCCTCCCTCGTCCAGCTTTGGCAAGACCCATGCCCATCGCCGCGCTGGCCGGCAATGATCGCTTTAAGTGAATAAGCCTCTGGTTTATCAAGCCCAAGCTTTTATGGGCACACTATGATTGCGCTTGCGGCAAGGAACAACCGTGGAAATTCTTCCTCGGGATTACGTATTTGTTCAGTGGCGTTGCCGATAAATGGTAGAATTATTTTGCGCTTCATAAAAAATTCCTTTGCATTTTCACCGCGCGGATCGTATCATATCAGTAAATCTTGATATGGTTATTTAATACTATGCTACTCGTCTTTAAAGCTCTCGCCGATGAAAGCCGGCAACGCCTCGTGGCCGTGCTCGCGCAGGGCGATTTCAACGTCAATGAGTTGATCGAAATTTTGCGCATGGGCCAGTCGCGCATTTCACGGCATCTCAAAATTCTCGCGGATTGCGGCATCGTCACCAATCGCCGCGAGGGCAACTGGATTTATTATGCGCTCGCGCCCGTGCCGGAGCAACCCGATCTCGCCGAGCTGGTGCGCATCGCGGTGCAATGCGTGAAGGCGACGAAGGGTTATGAAAAAGATTTGCAGCATCTCGAATCACTCGTGCAACGTCGGCGCGCCCTCAGCCAAAAGTATTTCGACCGCGTCGGGCCGGAGTGGGAATGTTTGCAGCGCGAGGTTTTGGACAGCACCTCCTATCGCGAGCACGCGCTGGCCTATTTGCCGCAGGAAAAAGAGTGCGGCGTCGATCTCGGCTCCGGCGCCGGTTTGCTGCTGCCTTCTTTGCTCGCGCGATTTAAAAACGTGATCGCCCTCGACTCCTCGCAAACCATGCTTAAAGTCGCCGCGGATTACGTGCAAAAACAAAATAGCGCCGCGGCCTCGCGCTGTGAGTTTCGTCTCGGCGAGCTGGAGCATTTGCCGATTCATGACCGCACGGTGGACGCGGCCATCGCGAGTATGGTGTTGCATCATGTCTCCAATCCCGGCAACGCGATTGCCGAAGTCTATCGCGTGCTCAAACGCGGCGGCATGTTCGTCCTCGCCGACTTGCTCGAACACAACATCGCCGAGATGCGCGAGAAGTACGCCGATCTCTGGTTGGGCTTCAAAAAAAGCGATCTTAACAAGTGGCTCGCGGCCGCGGGCTTCATCGTGCAAAAAACCGAAGTGCTCGATAAACATAAACCCATGAAGGTTCTCTTAATTCAGGCAACAAAGCCCTAAGCCGGACGCGCCGGAACCATGCATGAAAAGCTCTCCGCCGAATTTCACTGAAGCCATCGCGTGTCGCCGAATAAAATTTTTTTTCGGCGAGAAAATTTTTTCTTTTTAAGAACTCAAATTGTCATCGC
>CAYNDW010000855.1:0-3064 GCA_964395375.1 uncultured Cytophagia bacterium | reverse complement strand
ATATGATGCCCTCGAGGTAGAGGATTTTTATCATCAAGTGCTCGAGGTGTGAGGAGTTTTCCCCACGTTGGAGCATGCTAAATCATGTTGGGCTTTTTTGAAAGCGTTGTTCTCAATCACAAAAATCGCAGTGAGGAGGAAGATATGAAACCTCGTTTCGTCGTTGCCTGTTGCGCTTTGATGCTGAGCCTCGCGTTGCCGCTGACCGCGCAAAATTTGAAATGTTTCATTCTCACCCCGCCCGATCAAATTCTCCCCGGCGTCAAACAAATCGCCATTGCGGAGTTCACGGTGACGGCAAATTTCAGCGAGGACGATTCTCCCACGGAGAAGGGCAAGAAGGGTTTGGATAAAATTTTGAGCACCGTGGGAAAAATCAGCGACGCCGAGAAAAACAAAGGCCGCTTTTCCGACAGCGGGCGCAAACTTTCCGATGCGATGCTTTCGATGTTGATTGAAAACGACCGCGGGGTGCGTGATCTTGGCAGCGGCTTCCTCGGCCTCGGAAAAAAGAAAGAGGGCAGGAGCTTTCAAAACGGTGCGATCACGAATGTGTTCAGCGTGGTGGAGCGCGCGCAATTCCAGCGCGTCGTGGATGAGTTGCAGCTCGGGCAAACCGGTATCGTCAACGAAGCCACGGCCTCGCAAGTCGGCAAGCTGCTCGGCGTGGATGCGATGATCATCGGCAATATTTCGGTTTCGGTCGAAGATCGTTGGCTCAAAGAACAACGCGAAGAGAAGAACAAGGGCAAATTTCAAATCGATTGCGAGAAGCTCGTGGCCAATGTCACCGCCTCGATTCGCATCGTGAAAGTCGAGACCGGCCAGGTGATCGGCTCGAAAGATGATCGCCAAAAAATCGAGAAGAAAAAATGCCAGGGCGACTGGGGCGATCTGCCCACACCCGAGGCCGCGGTCGAAGAGTGTTTGGGCAAAGCCGCGCAGAATCTCGTGAACTACTTCGCGCCGCGTTTTGAGTTGGAGAAGTTCGAGTTCGCCAAGCTTGAAGGCGAGGAGTTCAAGCGCGCGAACGAAGCGGCGAAGAAAGCGTTGGAAGATTACGATATCAATACCGCGTACTTGCAATACGCTTCCATCGTGGAGAACGATTCTTACAACGACGCGGCGCTGTTCAATCTCGGCGTGTTGTATGAAGTCGTGGGCAGTTATAAACCGGCGAAGGAAAAATACGACCTCGCCTTTAATTTGAAGAGCAAAGAGGACAAGTATCGCGATGCCATCAAACGCGCGGGCAAGCAAGTGGAGTTTTGGAACGAGCTGAATGCGCTCGGCCTCGCGCTCACCGAATATCAATTCACGGTGTCGCAGGAAGAGATGGCGGCGGCTTCGCGCTCGCGCATCGAAACCAAAGGCCCGCGCGCGACCCGCCACGAAATCAAGGCCGCGCCCGATGCGGGCAGCGCCACGGTCGCGCGCGTGCCCGGCGAAATCGAGCTTGAACTGATCGAAGCCAAAGGGAATTGGTTCAAAGTGAAATTGCCCGACGGCAAAGAAGGTTATTTGCCGCAGGAGTTGGGCAAGGTGATTAAGTAGCGCCTGAGTTTTAGGATTAATGCTCCCGCCACGGCTTGGCCGTTGCATTCAAACCGTGCGCTTCTTTTAAACATGGCTTCCGAATAAAACCTCGGCCAAGCCGAGGTTGAAACTCTGTTTGATGCTCCCGCAACGGCTTGGCCGTTGCATTTAAAACGTGTGCGTCTTTAACCAAGTCCTTCGAATAAAAACCTCGGCCAAGCCGAGGTTGGAGCATTCGAATAATCTTTTCTTGCTGATTTCATAACCCTGCCCGCGCGCAATTCGTAATTTAGGAAAACCGCTCGTGCCCACCCCTCTCCCCTTGCTCATCATCGGCGCCGGCCCATTTGGCCTCGCGCTGTCGGCTTACGCAAAGCGCATGCGGATCGAGCATGTGATTATCGGCAAGCCCATGGGCTTTTGGAAAGAACATATGCCGGCCGGCATGTACCTGCGTTCCGATTGCGAATGGCATTACGATCCTTTCAACGAACACACTATTCTCCGCTATCTTGAAACCCAACAACTCAAACCGGAAGACGTTGAACCGCTCACGCTGGCTTTCTATCTCGGCTATGCGGAGTGGTTTCAAAAGCAAAAAGGCATCGAGGCGTTGCCGGCATTGGTGCAGCGGCTCGATTTTGCGAACGGCTGCTTCGAAGCAAGCTTGACGAACAAAGCAACGCTCGCTGCGAGGAATGTCGCGCTCGCGTTGGGCTTTCGCTATTTCAAAAATATTCCCGAACCTTTTCCCACACTCTTTCCGGCAGGAAGATTCGCGCATACGTGTGACTTTGTTGATTTCGCGCCGTTGCGCAATAAACGTGTGCTCATCATCGGCGGACGGCAAAGCGCGTTCGAGTGGGCCGCGCTCATTCGCGAGCACGGCGCGGAGGCGGTGTACATGTCGTATCGCCACGCCACGCCTTCGTTCGAAGTATCCGATTGGTCGTGGGAAAAAGAGATAGTTGATAACATCGCGCATCATCCGAGATGGTTTCGCGATTTGAGCGAAGCCGAGAAGGAGCAACTCCATCATCGTTTGTGGGCCGAAGGTCGATTGAAACTAGAGCCATGGTTGGCGCAACGAATTGTTCATGAACAGATCAAACTCTTTCCTCATTCGCAAGTAACCGCATGCCGCGAGCTTCCCAATGGCGAACTGGAAGTGCGCGTGAATGAAACGAGTTTGCGCGTTGATCAAATCATTATCGCCACGGGCTACAAAGTCAACGTCGCGCACATTCCTTTGCTCGCGCAGGGCAATCTCCTCGCACGGCTTGCAACGAAGAACGGCTTTCCGGTTTTGGATGAACACTTTCAAAGCAACATTCCCGGCTTGTTCTTCACGAGCATGTGCGCGACGCAAGATTTCGGGCCGTTCTTCGCCTTCACGGCTGCAGTGCGCGCTTCGGCGAAACTGATCGGCGAAGCGTTGAGCCAAAGAGTGTTCAGCTAAGGCTGAGCCGTAGTTTCAGACCTCGTCAAGTCCGTTTTGGGCCCGGTGGTTTGAGCCGCGGTTGACAAG
>CAYNDW010000854.1:0-3069 GCA_964395375.1 uncultured Cytophagia bacterium | reverse complement strand
ATTTAATGAATCATATATATTTATTTTATTATATATATTTTTTTTTACTTGATTTGACACTTCTGGGTGATCTTCTCTTGTCATTCCTTCTCCAATAGCAGATTTCATTAATCTTGATAAAGATGGTAACACATTTATTGGTGGATATATTTGTTTATTATGTAATTGACGGTCGATAAAAATTTAACCTTCAGTAATGTACCTATTCACTCCATCACTCCAAAACTCCAACCGTTACGGCTTCGGCGTCGGATGCGCGATCTTCTTGCTCATCTCCGCGAAGTTGAAGCCTTTGAACGTCGGGCTTTCGGAGTTATGGCACTTCAAGCACAGCTTCTCATCGCCTTTCATCAAACCCACGGTCTCGCCTTTGACTTTGCCGGCGTCGACGTCCTTCATCACTTGCATGCTTTTATAAGCTGAGCCGGGCCCGTGGCAAGATTCGCAACCCACGCCTTCGCCCGCTTTGAAGGTCGGCGCCAATTGCGCCGCGGCAACGCCGGCCGCGGTGTCGTGACATTTCAAGCACGCTGCGTCTTTTTGCGGATCAGCAATGCCTTTCTTCTGCGCAATGGCTTTGGCTTCCGGAGAAGCCAAAGTTGCAAAGGCTTTAGCGTGTTTGCTCTCTTGCCAAATCTTAAACGCCGCGCCGCTTTTGGGCAGCATATGACAGGCTTTGCAACTGTTCGCGCCGACGTATTTAAAATTGCTCTGGCCGAATGCTGCAACCGGCAACAACATCATCGCGGCGATGAACGCCAAACCTCGATAACGCTTCATTGCGTGTTCCTCCTTTTCATGATCGCGTGAGGCTTCAAATTCTTTGTCAATGCGAAACACAAAGTACTTTTTCAAACCCAAAACGCAAGTTAAAACTGTAGTCAAGCGCATCTCCTCCATATGTCATTCAGCAGGAATCCTTTTCAGCGCTAGCGCGTAACGCCAGTGCTTAAAAAGATTCCTGCTGAATGACACCTTGGGGAAGGCAATGACCCGAATTGAAAATCAAACCGCACAAGCAATACCCCTTCAAACGAGTGCTTTCTCGCGCGCAGCTTGCAAGCTTCGTTGCCGCATTTGCCGCGGCTGCTCATGCTTGCGCGTTGGCGAGATCGGCTCGCGCTTCGCCGGTTTCGCACCGCGCGACAAGGGTATCATCGCCAGCACCGTGCCCAACGCCATCACCCAACCGCCGATCCACAGCCAACGCACGAGCGGATTCACATACAGCGAGAACGTGGCCGCCGCGCTCTTTTCATCATAACCCGCGAGCACCACGTACAAATCATCCCGCCACGTTGAGAGCAACGCCACTTCGGTGGTCGGCTGCTCGTGCGTGACATACACGCGCTTCTCGGGCCGCATTTTTTGCACCGGCGTATTGCCAATGAAAGCCGTCAACTCGCCTGCCATCCATTGCTTCGCGGCGTCATTGCCAAAATCCATGCGCTCGAGTTGCAACGCGAAACGACCGATCATGAATTTTTCGCCGGCCTTCACCGTGATCTCGTCGTGCTTCGTAAAGGCTACGCCGCTGATGCCCACGAAGATGAGCACCATGCCGAAGTGTACGATATAGCCGCCGTAGCGGCGTTGGTTGCGCGAGAACAAATGCCACAGCGCCGCGAGCCAATTCTCTTCATGCGCCTGTTGGCGCGCGAGCACGCCGCGATAAAACTCTTGCACAATCGTCGCCGTCACAAACACGCCGAGGCCGAGCGCGAGCATGGCATAAACGTGACGCACTTCTAAAAACCAAAACACGAGCACAGAGACAAACATCACCACGAGCGGCGCGGCGAATTGCTTGCGCAAATTTTCCTTCGAGCTTTTGCGCCACGCCAACACCGGGCCGATGCCCGTGAGCGCGAGCAATGCCAGCGCGATCGGAATGTTCACTTGATTGAAGAACGGCGCGCCCACTGTAATCTTCACGCCGCGCACCGCCTCCGAAATGAGCGGAAAGATCGTGCCCCAAAACACGGCGAACGTCGCGCCGAGCAGCACGAGATTGTTCAACAAGAACGTGGACTCGCGCGAGACGAGCGACTCCATGCGATTGCGCGCGCGCAGCAGATGAACACGCCGCACCAATGCCCAAATGCAAAACGCCGTGCTCGTCACGAGGAAGAGGCCGAACATCGGGCCGATGCCCGATTGCGCGAACGCATGCACCGAAGAGATGATGCCGCTGCGCGTGATGAACGTGCCGAAGATGCACAGCTCGAACGTGATGATGATCAACACCATGTTCCAAATTTTGAGCATGCCCTTCTTTTCTTGAATCATGATGCTGTGCAGAAACGCGGTGCCGGTGAGCCACGGCATGAGCGAGGCGTTCTCGACCGGATCCCACGCCCAATAACCGCCCCAGCCAAGTTCGACATAAGCCCAGCGCGCGCCGAGCATGATGCCCATCGTGAGAAAGAACCACGGAATCAACGTCCAATAGCGCACGTTCGAAACCCAACTATCATCGAGCTTGCCGGAGAGCAACGCGGCGAGGCCGAACGCAAGCGGCACGGCCATGCCCACATAACCAAGATAAAGCAACGGCGGATGCGCAGCCATGGCCGGATGTTGCAACAACGGATTTAGGCCATTGCCGTTTGCGGGCGTATGCGCAAGCAGCGCGAACGGCGGCGCAATCGTGAGCAGGAGCACATTGAAGAAGAGCACAATGCCCATGAGAATCGCGACGACATACGGCAGCGTGGCGAGATTGCGGCGGCGATAGAGGAGCAACACGGCGACAGTAAAAAGCACGAGCAGCCACGCCCACAGCAACAACGAGCCGGCTTGCCCGCCCCAAAACGCACTGAGCTTGTAAAGGATCGGCAACTCGCGGCTCGTGTAGCTCGCCACGTATTCGATGCGAAAGTTCGAGGCCGCGAGATTGTAGAAGAGCAACAGCGCAGCCGCGGTCAGCAACGTGCCCGAAGCGAGCGCGGCATTATAACCGCTCGCAATCATCGCGCCGCGCTCGCGCTGAACGCCGAGACTTAAAATGATCACACTATACGCGGTCGCCACTCCCGCGAGCCACAACAGCCATGGACCTAATTCCGG
>CAYNDW010000853.1:0-3082 GCA_964395375.1 uncultured Cytophagia bacterium | reverse complement strand
GCGGGTCGTATCAATGCCCCACAAGGGGGCAGGGCTACGAAATTAGGGTAACAGTACACTAGCTTTGTCCGGCTCAATAAGCTAGCGTAAAATTTTTCTTTCTTCGCGATCTTTGCGCCTTCGCGGTTCTGAATAATTCAGGCTATAGGCTTTTTTGAAAAACACCATGTCCTGGACATTTATATTGCGAAGAAAAAGTGCGCGCGACATAAATGTCCTTGTACAATTTCACCGGAAAGAAGTGGTGCTCGAATACCGGCGAACGATGAACGCAATCGGCAACCCGACGCAGAACATGAGGATCAGCAAGCCGGTAACGAGTCCCGCTAGTGTGTATGAGATTTTGAAAGGAACGGCGGAGAGCGGCAGCACGATAAAATTCATGAAAAAATAAACCGCGACGCCGTAAAGCAAGCCGCTCAACACAAACTGTTTTATTAAAAAAGTCAGCTTGCGGCTCGCGGCATAATAAACCGCCGTGGCTCCGGTGGCAATAATGAAATGCAAGACGACGCCGAGAGCTGCGGCTGCGAAGCCGCCCTTGAACGAGTCTGCTCCAAGCAGACCGCTCGCAATAGCGTGGAGCACTCCAATCGGGCGGCGACCTTGAAAGCTACTATTGATCAACGCCGCGGTCAAGTCTAAAACTCCGGATAACGCGCCGCCCGCAAGGATCGTGCGCAAAGCCTGTGTGTTTTTCATGCAGACGCTTCGCCGGTTTGTTTGGTCCAAGCTGCGGAAACTGTTCGGCCTTTTTCCAAATCATCAACGACAAGAATAAGCTGGTTTTGATGGTCGCTGTAGATGACCTCGATATTCACACCGGCTTCCGCCATCATGCGCGTGATCTTTCCCAATTGTCCCGGTTGATCTTGTCTGAGCCGTTGCACGAGAATCTCACGATCGGCGAGCACGACGATGCCCTTTTCTTCGAGAGCTTTGCGGGCGGCAACGGCGTCATCGAAAAGAAAATGCGCGAGGCCTTTGCCCTCAACGACAAAGGCGCCGCCGCCCTCGACGCTCACACCGGCACGCCCGAGCGCTTCTCCCATTTCAGCCAAAGCGCCGGGGCGGTTTTCCAAACGTATGGCTAAATCTCGCATGAAGTTTTCCTTAATTTCTTAAAAGTGCAATCGCTGCAAAAAAAGCAAAAATTTTCAACACGGAGAAAACAGAGTGAACGGAGAAGGGCAATGCTTGGAAACTCTCTTTAGCTTTATAATCTCTGTTCGCTCTGTTTTCTCCGTGTCAATCTTTTTTGGTTCCGGCTTGTCCGGCTTATGTTTTTAGACCTGAACGATGCTTATTTTGGTTTTCACCGAGTTGGCAATGAAACACTTCTCGTGCGCCGCATGATGCAACGCCTCCACCTGCGCATCCGAAGGCACTGCCTTGCCGCTAAAAGTTACTTTGGGTTTCAAGGTAACTTCGGTCATGGCTAACTTGCCGTCTTCGTTTTTTGCGAGTATGCCCGCAGCATGATCCTCATAACTCGCGACGACAAACCCTTTCCCGGCTGCAAGGGACAAGAACCAAAGCATGTGGCAACTCGAAAGCGAAGCCACAAACGCTTCCTCGGGATCAACGGCAGCTTCCTCGGACAGTGGCAGCGGCACAACGTGCGGCGAGGAAGAGGCGGCGAGTTCAATGCCGCCGTCAAAAGTCCAAGTGTGCGCGCGGCTGTATTGGTTATCGACAAAGGCCGCGTTGGCGTCTTTTTTCCAAAAAATTCTAACGGTGTATGACATGAAGAGGCCTCGCAAAATTCCAACGTCATCTGGGGCTTGTTTTCGACTTGAGGCCGGTTGAGCCGCACTCGCGCCGGTGTGCAAGATAATAATCAGAGCGCGCAAACGCATCACCCCAAAGTATGATTTGAAAAATGCGCGCGGAGATTCACCGGAAAGTTTCGGCTATTGCTCCGCAGGAGCTTGGGCCGGCATCTCACTTTCTAGATCAAGACGGAAAAATGTAGGAGAGAAAATTAGGGCATCGGGTCGGCCATGAAGCGCGGCGCTTGAGAGAAAGTAGAACGGATCATTTTTCCGCCAGCTCTTTGAGTTTTTGCAGCGCTTTCGGCCACTTATCTTTGAACATCTCCTCGAACTCGTCGCCCGAGGAATCCATTTCCACTAACACCTCGGTGGCGCCGGCTTTGTCTTTGAAGGTGTAATTTTCATGCACGCCGGCCCATGCTTTCACGGCCTCGCTGGTCGTGTCTTCCTTGCCGTCATGCACCATACCGAGATGCTCGATCGAAAGGTACTCGTGCAAGCGGTTTTCTTTGATGCGGCTCACCATGCCTCCCAGCTTGCCCGTCGTTGGATCCGGCCCAAGAAAAAGGATTTTGCTCCCTTTGCTCCAATCGCCGACATAATGCGAGCCGGGATGAAAGGCCTCCGTCCATACTCGATAGGTCGCGTCGTCGAGCATGGTGTTCCAAACTTTTGCTTTCGGCGCGTTGATGACGATGGAAAAATGCAGCTTGTTCATATGATCCTTTCTTTGAAAAAAGTGAGTTGTGAGATTCATCCGTATATTGCGCCGGCGTTTACGGCACGATTGCGATGATGCGCAGCGGCCCGCCGCTGCCGCCTTTTATCTTCATCGGTAATGCAATGACGGTCGCGCCTCGGGCCGGCAACTGTTCGAGATTGGCGACGTTTTCGAACGCGGGAATGTTCGCGCCGAACAAGGTGACGTGACTTTCGAACGAGGTCGATTGGCCATAATCAATGCTTGGCGTATCAAGTCCAATCGCGCTGAGCTTGCGATTCTCAACGATCCATTTTGCGGCCTCGGGATGCAAACCGGGAAAGTGCAGCTTGGCCACGGCCTCTGCGCCGAACTCGGAGGTGCCGAGATAAGCCTCGCGCTGTGGCCAGAACTTACCGTAGCCCGTGCGCAAAAGCACAATGGCTTGGTCCGGAATCTTGCCGTGTGCTTGCTCCCATGCTGCAAAATCCGCGACGCGCACTTGATAATCGCGATTCGTTGCCGCGGCCGCACTAACGTCAACCACGATGGCAGCGCCGAGCAATTGCTCTAATGGAATTTGATCGGAAGTAAATTTTCCCGCGGA
>CAYNDW010000852.1:0-3087 GCA_964395375.1 uncultured Cytophagia bacterium | reverse complement strand
GTCTTGACGGCCGCACTATAGACTATTCACGCTTGCAGGCTCAATATGGAGACGAGTCGCCAATACCCTTTTCTTTCTCGACAGAAAAGATTGTCCAGAAGCAGATTCCTTGTCATATCACCTACACTAATGGCGGAACACACGAGATCATTCGCTCGGCGCTGCACCGCTCGCCGATCTATTCGGGTATCATTAAGAGCCGTGGCCCCCGGTACTGTCCTTCAATCGAGGACAAAATAGTCCGTTTCTCCGATAAAGGGCGGCACCAGATATTTCTCGAGCCGGAAGGTTTGGACACAGTAGAAATCTATCCAAATGGACTCTCCACAAGCCTGCCGCTCGATGTCCAGATCGAGATGGTCCGCTCGATTGAGGGATTGGAGCAAGCTGAGATCATGCGTCCAGGCTACGCTATTGAGTATGACTATGTCGAGCCTACTCAGCTCTATCCTTCTCTGGAGACCAAGCTCATTAAGGGGCTCTATCACGCCGGGCAAATTAATGGGACCACTGGATATGAAGAGGCCGCGGCCCAGGGCATTATGGCGGGAATCAACGCCGGGCTGAGCCTCAAAGCGGAAGAGCCTTTGGTCCTGGCTCGAGACCAGGCTTATATCGGTGTGCTCATTGATGATCTTGTAACCAAAGGAACCGACGGAGAGCCCTACCGCATGTTTACCTCGCGGGCTGAATATCGGCTTCTATTGAGAGAAGACAATGCCGATCTCCGCCTTACTGAAATAGGCTATAGAATTGGGCTAGCTTCAGAAGCGGCCTACCAGAGGACGCAAGACAAAATAAACTGCATACGGAAAGTAATAGAGATTCTCAGGAATACTAGAATAAGCCCGAGACCCGATGTAAACGCCATCCTCGATTCTGTTGGTTCAGCTCGTCTCAAAAGCCAATGCTCGCTGGCCCAGCTGCTTAAGCGCCCGGAGATATCTTTTGCAGACTTACTATTGCTTAGCTCCGACCTCGCCCATGTTCCAGCTGCTGTGGGTCTCCAGGCAGAAGTCGAGATCAAATATTCAGGCTATGTTCAGAGGCAGATGGAGGGGGTAGCGCGATTTAGAAAACTGGAGGGCTTGCCACTTCCGGAAGACCTCGATTATTCCGCTATGCCCGGCCTTTCCCGCGAGGTCCGTGAGAAACTCACCCGCATCCGCCCACGCACCCTTGGCCAGGCTTCCAGAATCTCGGGTATCACACCCGCAGCAATTTCCTTGTTATCTATATTCCTCAAGAAACAGAAGATCGCCTGAGCCGTTGCCCTGGACAATATGGCGCTTCATGGCCTGTTTGGGTGGTCTTTTCCACGTGGAACTTGACGGTGAAACGGATTTGGGATATAGTCCGGCGCACATGGCGGAGCTAAGTCCATTTGAGGAGGGATTTCTCGTCGGAGTTTTAGTTGGAGAAGGGCACTTTGGGGGGGATGGTAAGCAAGCTCAAGTGACGCTCCGCATGCATACCCGTCATGAAAAACTATTTCGTTGGCTTTTGGAGAAATTCCCGAGATCGAAACTGTATGGTCCCTATTCGCATGGGGGGCGAAACTACTACCAATGGATGGCCCGCGGTGAATTTTTGCGCGAAGAGATTCTTCCCATTCTAACCCGCCATGTGAACTTTCTCGACGACCACGTTCGGACGCGTATTGAAAGCATGTGTGTGCTGTACGGGATGCCGGCTTTCTTTGATGGCCGAGATAAGGCCCCCTAGAAAAATTTTTATTGCCAAAACGAGATTTTTGTGTTAACGGGATCGATACGATAACTAGTTGATATTACAATATATTTTGTGTCAAAAATCATAGCAATAGCAAATCAAAAGGGCGGTGTCGGTAAAACCACTACCGCAGTTAATCTCGGCGCTTCACTGGCGGTGGCTGAGAAGAAAACTCTGCTGGTAGATGTTGATCCGCAAGGAAACAGCACCACCGGTCTGGGCCTCGACAGAAGCGGACTGCAGCATAGCCTCTACGATGTTCTTATCGGCGCCAGTGCCCTAGCAGAGGTTCTTTGCGCCACGGCCCTTCCCTGCCTCTTTATTGCCCCGGCGACCCAGGATCTCACCGGCGCGGAGATCGAGCTGGTGAACATGGAGAGAAGAGAATGGCGTCTTAAGGAAGCGCTCCTGGCGGCCAATCGGGATTTCGATTACATGCTGCTCGACTGTCCCCCCTCTTTAGGGTTGCTCACGCTCAACGCCCTTACCGCGGCGGATACGCTGCTCGTGCCGCTGCAGTGCGAGTATTACGCCCTCGAGGGATTAAGCTCGCTCCTCGAAACCTTGAAGCTAGTGCAGCGAGGGCTGAATCCGAGCCTGTTGCTGGAAGGAATCTTATTGACGATGTTCGACAGCCGCAATCGTCTGTCACACCAGGTGGCCGATGAGATCCGTTCGCACTTTCCCGACCGCCTCTTTCGCACCGTCATCCACAGGAACGTGCGCCTGAGCGAGAGCCCGAGCCACGGCAAGCCGGCTTTGCTTTACGATGTCCATTCCACCGGGGCGCAGAACTACCTGGAACTGGCCAAAGAGATAATCCGCAATGGGGAGGGAAATCGCCGTGCAGAAAAAGGGATTGGGTAAAGGGCTAGGCGCCCTCATACCGGGAGTTGAATCGAGCGCGGACTCCGCCGGGTTTACGGTGGAGATCGACCGAATCGCTCCCAATCCTCTGCAGCCGCGCCGCTCCTTTGACGAAGCAAAGATCGATGAGATGGCGGCCTCGGTGCGCGACCAGGGAGTCATTCAGCCGCTTTTGGTTCGTCGCGCCGGCGCAGGCTATGAGCTCATAGCCGGCGAGCGGCGCTTGCGCGCGGCCAGGAAAGCGGGATTGAGAGAGGTGCCGGTTGTCGTCAGAGAGGCGGGCGGCAGCGAGACCCTCGAGCTGGCCTTGATCGAAAACCTGCAGCGCGAAGATCTCAATCCCATCGAGGAGGCCGCCGCCTATCAGCGGCTGCAGGAGGAGTTTGATTTTACCCAGGAAGAAATCGCGCGCAAAGTGGGAAAGGGCCGTCCCACGGTTGCCAACTCCATGCGCTTGCTCCTGCTTCCCAGGGAGGTACAACAGGAAGT
>CAYNDW010000851.1:0-3091 GCA_964395375.1 uncultured Cytophagia bacterium | reverse complement strand
TACCTTGTTTTTGCGCAAACACAGGCACTTTCTATTCGATAACGCAAACACACGGCATTTCTAATCGGTAAAACAGCCAAAATAGCGCACTAACGGCCCGGTTTTGGTATCATCGGAGGAATTGCTTTAGACTTAGGCCTACAAGGAGTATTCCGATGACCGTTGAAATTGGCTTCACCCATGAACTGACCAACTCTCAGTTTGCGCCGCTTGCGGCTCTTTGTGCACATTACCAGCAAAAGCACGTTCTCGAATCGTTGTCCGAGGTCGAAATTCCCATCCGCGCGCGGGATTTCTGCGCCGCCGACAAGTTGATCCAGGTCGTCCTGAGCATTTTAGCGGGCTGCGCAACCCTTTCTGAGGTCAATCACCTCCTGACCCCAGAGCGTGGGTTGGCCAGCGTGTGGGGGTGGGAGCATTTTGCAGACCAATCCAACCTGTCTCGGACCCTGGATGCGCTAACGCTAAAGAACATTGAGCAACTTCGGCAAAGTGCCACGCGGATCTGGAAAACTTACGGCCGGGTAAGGCAGCACGACTGGCGGGGCTACTTGTGGCTTGACTATGATTTGTCCGGGTTACCCTGCAGTCCTTTGGCGGAAGAGAGCCAGAAAGGCTATTTTAGCGGTAAAAAAACGCCACGGGACGGCAGTTAGCGCGGGTGAGTGCCATCGTTTACCGGGAAACGCTTTGGTCGGAGGTGTATCCTGGCAACCGGCTCACGGTGCAATGCCTGGAACCGGCTGTGCTGGCCACCGAAATTGCTTTAGAGTTAGCGCCCGAGCAGCGCAAGCGCACCGTTTGGCGGCTGGATGGCGGTTCTGGCAGCGATGCGCGCCTCACTTGGTTGCTGAAACGCGACTACCAAATCGTCGCTAAAGGCATTTCTAATCGGCGCGCAGAAGCTCTGGCCCGGCAGGTCTCGCGCTGGGATGCTTACGAAGGCGTTTGGTTGGGCGAAGTCGAGCCGCCCATCGATTATGGCAGGCCAGTCCGCGTTTTCGTCAAACGCCGCTTGAAAAACGGCTCTTTTGTCCACAGCTACTACGTCTCGACCTTGTCTGTGCCCTCTAAAGGACACTTTATGGCCCAATATGATGCCCGTGGGGGGGCGGAAGTGGAACAATTCCGCAGCGATAAATCCGGGTTGAGCCTGGAAGCCCGGCGAAAACACAGTTTTTTGGGCCAAAAAGGTTACATCTTGCTTACCGATCTGGCGCACAATCTGCTCTCCGATTTCTATTTTCGAGCTTTGGTCGGAACCCCGTTCGAAAGTTTCGGTCCCAAACGAATTGTCCGTGACCTCCTGACCATGCCCGGAAGGCTCGTTTTTAGCGATGGGCAGTTGGTCAGAGTAGAGTTGCTAAGTCTAAAGCAATTTTCCAAAGACTTGGCGCTTTGCTTGGAAAGGTACTTTTCAGGCAGCTAAAACCGAATAGAAATGGCCTGTGTTTGCGCTAATGAATAGAAATGCCGTCTGTTTGCGCAAAAACAAGGTATTACCGTATCCGGGTGGGAGATTACAGGATCGGTGTTGAAGTCGTCGGCGATGAAATCCTGTTTGTGCGCATTCTGCACCGAAAAGACATTTACCGCTACTTCCCGTGATTCGATCTGCCTGTATTCGATGGCCACAAAGTGACACTTTTTCACCTTGTCACCCAATCACCCTGTCACCTTGTCAGGTTATGGGTTAGTACACCTCGATCAACCCCTCTTTTTCCAACTCTCTTAGCACGGCCAACAAATCACACTCGGCGGGTTCGGCTTCGTCTTCGTAGGCGTCCAGGATGGCTTCCAGCAGTTCGGCGGCGGTGCGGGGCGTTTCCAGCAGTTCCCAGATGCGCAGCCCGACCCTGTCGAGGGAGAAATATTCTTCGCTCTGCAAGCCCAGGATGACGGCCTCGCCGCCCAGGTCGGTGGAGATTTGGTCGGCACTGCGCACAACGGTGGAGGTGAGTGAGAGGGTGGACATGGTG
Source organism: uncultured Cytophagia bacterium (assembly GCA_964395375.1). Classification (GTDB taxonomy): domain Bacteria; phylum Zhuqueibacterota; class Zhuqueibacteria; order Zhuqueibacterales; family Zhuqueibacteraceae; genus JABWAN01. The sequence continues at coordinate 1,112 of CAYNDW010000851.1, read as the reverse complement.
GGTCAGACTCCTTGTGTTGGTTGGTTTGCGGGCGAAGAAGTTAGACTTTTATCAAAAGTCGAACTTCTATTGTTCCACCACAGCCGGGGGAAATAGGTAAACCGGTCCGTGGGGCGATCGATGAATTGTAAAGCTACGCTGGATTCATTCCAGGGCTTATTGTTGTCCAACGGTGCCTCGAACAACTGGCGTTTGACTCGCTTTGCGAGGTGGACCGTGGTCCGGTCACGGCGCACGGCTTGTTCGATGTCGGGCGGCAGGGGAACGCCGAGCAGGTCGTTGGACAGATATAGCCCCGAATATAGTAGACCTCTCCCGCCGGATGATTTGGCCTGGGCCATGACCTGCGCCCAATCCAGGTCGGGACGGGTGTACAGCAGTTGGGCCGCATCGCAAAGCCATTGCAGACGCAGCCAGAGATGTTTGCTCCCATGTACGCACAGAAATAGCAGTAAGTCCTCGGTTGAAAAGGTTCTCACCGTATGGCCGCCCAAAGAAAACGATTCGCTGCGAGCAAAGACTGCTTCAAGGAACGGTGTAAAAGGAAAGACCGTTGGCTTTATCAAAAAATGCCAGTGCAGGTCGAGGGTGATTTCGATGCCGGCCCGGGTCTGGATAAAAGTCTCGGAGTAGGAATGTTGGTTGCTGGGTCGGTAGCCGAGGGCCAGAACTGCCTCTCTTGCCGCCGGGAAATCTGCGGCCCGCACCAAGAAATCCAGATCATCGAAGTGGCGCAGGGCCGGGTCGCCGTAGAGTCGGACGGCCAGGGCGGGGCCTTCGAAGGGGATGGCCTGCACCCCGGCCGCGTCCCAGCCCTTGAGCAGGCGCAGCAGTTCGCCGGTCAGGAGCAGGCCGCGGCTGGAGGCCGAGCGCACGTAGGCTTCCAGCTTGGGATGCGGGGGGTGCGGACCAGCCCCGCGCAGGCTGCGGTGCAGCAGGGGCGCGACGCGGTGGAAGGCGGCCAGTTCGATCAGCGCGTCCCAATCTGCTTCGTCTAGCGGCACTGGCAGGGGCGCGGTTTCCCCTGTCAGGTAGGCCCGTAGACAGTGGACGAGGAATTGGCGGGTGGCGGTAGTTATGGGCATTCGACGATTGGACTCAGCCCATAGGAA
>CAYNDW010000850.1:0-3098 GCA_964395375.1 uncultured Cytophagia bacterium | reverse complement strand
GTGTCATCGCGCACCTCGCTTCCAACATAAGTCATCCACTTCTCTGCGAACCGGCGGTTGCGGGTTCCAAGCAGACCAATCAAGAGCCTGAAGATCGTGCAAGAACTACTCTTCTATCTTTTCGCCGTGATCGCCGTCGCTTCCGGCGTGGCGATGGTGCTGCATCGCAATCCGGTTTATAGCGCGATCTTTTTGATCGTCACGCTCTTTGCCTTTGCCGGCTTCTTTGTTTTGTTGAATGCACCGTTCGTTGCCACCGTACACATCGTCGTGTATGCCGGTGCGATCATGGTGCTTTTTCTTTTTGTGATCATGCTGCTCAATCTCAAACGCGACCCGGCGCGCGAGGCCGGCAAAGTGACGCGCCGCACGCTCGGCGTGTTGCTCGTGCTCGCCTTCATCGTTGAAATCGGCGCGCTGCTCTTTGCCGCCACAGCAAACAACGACGTGAGCAGCAACGTGCCGAATGCCGCGTCGCTCGTCGGCAGCACGGAAGTCATCGGCAGAAGTCTGTTCACGACGTATCTCTTTCCGTTCGAAGTCGCGTCGATACTCTTGCTCGTCGGCATGATCGGCGCGATTGTTTTAGCGAAAAGGAAATTAGAATAAGCGGATCGAAGAATTACTTCACACGGATCAAGCTTTTCTGTGTGAGTTTTTGATCCGTGTGTGCCCCCAAGAAATGAAGTCTTAATTTGATCGCAAATCCGAAGCAGAAATCAATATGCCCCTGTCGCATTATCTCCTCCTCAGCGCCATCATGTTCGCCATTGGCGTGGCCGGCGTGCTCTTGCGGCGCAACGCCATCGTCATCTTCATGAGCGTCGAGTTGATGCTCAACGCCGTGAATCTCACCTTCGTCGCGTTCGCGGCCCAGTTGAATAATATCGAAGGCCAAATTTTCGTGTTCTTCGTCATGGTCGTGGCCGCCGCGGAAGTTGCCATCGGCCTCGCGCTCATGGTCGCCATCTTTCGCGTGCGCGAAACCGTGTTTGTGGATGAGTTGAATTTGATGAAATGGTGAAGTTAGTAGTCGCGCCTCAAACCTGTCATTCAGAAGGAATCCTTTTAAGCACTGGGATTGCTCTCCAGAACTGAAAAAGATTCCGAGAAGCACGAGTCTCATGAAGTTTGATTTTCAAATTCAGTAACCGCCTCCCCAACCTGTCATTCAGAAGGAATCCTTTTGAGCGCTGGGATTATTCTCCAGAACTGAAAAAGATTCCTACGGAATGACATGATGAGGGAAGGCGGCTTTCATTTGAAAGATACATCGCATGCAAACCTATCTCTGGCTCATACCTTTCTTCCCTCTGCTCGGCTTTCTACTCAACGGCCTCTTCGGCCGCAAATTCAGCGAGAAAGCCGTGGGCACGATTGCCGCGGGCGCAGTGCTGGCGAGTTTCATCACCGCGTGCTTCGCGTTTGTCGAGCTGCTCGGCCTCGCGCCCGAGTCGCGTGTCTTCATCCAAACGCTCTATCGCTGGATGGCCACCGGCAATTTCAGCCTCGATATCAGCTTTCGCCTCGATGCGCTCTCCATGCTCATGGTGCTCGTCGTCACCGGCGTCGGCTTTTTGATTCACGTCTATTCCATCGGCTACATGCACGGCGAGCGCGGCTTCTTCCGCTTCTTCGCGTTTCTCAATCTCTTCACCTTCGCGATGTTGCTGCTCGTCATGGGCAACAACTTCCTGCTCATGTTCGTGGGTTGGGAAGGAGTCGGCCTCTGCTCGTATTTGCTCATCGGTTTTTACTACGACCGCATGTTCGACGAGAGCACGGGCATGAGTTGCGCGCAAGCCGGCAGCAAAGCCTTCATCGTCAATCGCATCGGTGATTTCGGTTTTCTGCTCGGCGTGTTTTTCATCTTCGCCAATTTCACTTCGCTTGATTTCGACACCGTGTTTGCGGGCGCGGCTGCGGGCCTCGATCCTGCCATTGCAACTGCGATTTGTTTGCTGCTCTTCGTCGGCGCAACCGGCAAGTCCGCGCAAATCCCTCTCTACGTTTGGCTGCCCGATGCCATGGCCGGCCCGACTCCGGTTTCAGCCTTGATTCATGCGGCCACAATGGTGACGGCCGGCGTGTACATGGTCGCGCGTTGCAGCGTGTTCTTTTTGCAAGCACCGCTCGCCCTCGCGGTCGTTGCGACCATCGGCGTTCTCACTGCAATCTTCGCGGGCACGATGGCATTGACCGCGACGGATATTAAAAAAGTGCTCGCGTATTCCACGGTGAGCCAGCTTGGTTATATGTTCCTCGCATGCGGTGTGGGCGCGTTTGCAGCGGGCATTTTTCATTTGATGACGCACGCGTTCTTCAAAGCGCTGCTTTTCCTCGGCGCGGGCAGTGTGATGCACGCGCTCAGCGGCGAAACCAATATCATGAAGATGGGCGATCTCAAAAAGCATTTGCCCGTCACGCACGCGACCATGCTTATTGCCAGCCTCGCCATTGCCGGTGTGCCGCTGCTCTCCGGCTTCTTTTCGAAAGATGAAATTCTATTGCAAGCTTATATCAGCCCGCACGGCTCGATTGCGTTTTATGTGATCGCATTGCTCACTGCGGGCATGACTGCGTTTTACATGTTCCGCATGATCTACCTCACATTCTACGGCACCTCACGCGTCGCGCCCGAGGCCATGAATCATGTGCACGAATCGCCTAAGATCATGACCGTGCCGCTCATCGTGCTCGCGGTGCTCTCCGTGATTGGCGGCTACGTCGGCGTGCCGCACGTGTTCAACAAGATCGGCGAATTTCTCGATCCGGTTTTCACGCGCTACACGCCTCCCGGCGGACATGAAGAAGCGCATGCAAGCTTGGGTTTGGAATTCGGCTTGATGGCGCTCTCCGTGTTTGTGGCCGTCAGTGGCATCTTGCTCGCGCGTAGTATTTATTTGAAGCACCCCGCCAAAGCCGATGAGCTCAAGCAACGCTTTCGCGGCTTCTACAAACTGCTCTCCGCCAAATACTATGTCGATGAAATCTACAACGCGCTCTTCGTGCGCCCGATTCATCGTCTCTCCGAAAGCTTTTTGTGGAAGGTGTTCGATGTGAAGATCATCGACGGCCTCGTGAACGGCCTGCCGCAA
>CAYNDW010000849.1:0-3100 GCA_964395375.1 uncultured Cytophagia bacterium | reverse complement strand
AATGCGATGACACCCCCCGAACCCCCCTCAAGGGGGGACTTTTCAAACGCGCTCTAAGGCTGAGATAATCGGTGGGTGGAACGCAATGTTACTCGTATTCGTTCACGCGCGCGAAATGTCCGCCGGCAAACGCCCGCCCGGAAATGTTGCGGCGAAAAATGCCGCGCGGTTCTGCGAAACGCCGCGATGGTCACTATTAGTTCAACACGTTTGCCCACCTTCGTGCTAGCACGCTAGCGCGCGTTTAAAGCCGAGGCCGTGCGCTCTTGCCATGACTTCCAAACGAATCGGCTCACCTCCCGGTCAAAAAAATTCTCGCATCAGTCGGCGTCTTTTCGGGCTGGGAACTGCCCCGCAAGTGAAGGCGTAATTGCAACGTCGCTGCGTTCAAACGTGGCCGCGGCATTACGCCTTTTTTGTTTTTCATAAAACTCTTTCCCCAATTTGGACCTCTGCTGTAGAGGTGGGTACAATGCCGCTGCGCGACCGCCCGATTGTGGTTTTCAAACAAGCGCGGTTGCGCCGGCATTTTTTTTAAGGCATTCATCAACCCAACATCGCGCGCAGCGCGCCTTCCAATTCTCCGTGCTTAAAACTATATCCGTTCGTCACGAGTTTTGCCGGAGCAATGCGAGCGCTGGAGAGCAAGAGTGCGTCCGCCATCTCGCCCAAAACCAAACGCGCGGCGAAAGCCGGCAAGGGAAATACTGTTGGGCGTTTGAGCACGCGGCCCAACGTTTTAGTAAATTCGCGATTCGTGACTGCTTGCGGCGCGACCAAATTCACCGGTCCATGCAACGACTCCGTCATCAGCGCAAACTGCAATGCGCCAATCACGTCTTCCAACGCGATCCAACTCCAATACTGTTTGCCGTTGCCCATCACACCGCCCACGCCGAGTTGGAACGGCAACAACATTTTCGCCAGTGCGCCGCCCTCCTTGCTCAACACCACGCCGATACGCGCGCGCACCACGCGAATGCCCTGTTGCGCCGCGGGCGTTGTGGCATATTCCCACGCCACGGAAGTGTCCGCCAGAAAACCCGTGCCCGGCGTGCTTTCTTCGCGCAGCATTTCCGCGCCGCGATCGCCGTAATAGCCAATGGCCGAAGCGCTCACCAACACCCGCGGCGGTTTGTTTAACTTTGCCAGCGTCTCGCACAGAAGCTGCGTGCCTTGCTTGCGGCTATTCAGAATCCGAGCTTTCTTCGCGGCAGTCCAGCGTCCGACAATGGTCTCACCGGCCAAATGCACCACGGCCTCGAGACCTTCCAAATCGGCAGGATTCAATTGGCCGGCCATTGGATCCCATTGCACGGTGCGCAATTGTTTGTGCCCGGTGCGGCGCGAAAGCCCGAGAACTTCGTGTCCCGCGCTTTGCAGTGCTTGCACCAATTTCGAGCCGATCAAACCGGTGAAACCGGTAACTAGAATCTTCATCGTGTTCCCTCTCTTTGTTACTTGCCAAAAACTTTGCGATACATCGCTTCATCAAAACCGATGATGAGCGTGCGGCCCTTGCGCAGAGCCGGCGAACGCAAGTTGCCGGTGCGGCCAATGAGCACGCTCAACAACAACTCCGTGCTGGGCCGATCTTTTTTTAAATCAAGATATACGAGGCTCCTGGCCTTCGTTGCGTAGATCACATCAATATCCTTAATCAGCTCCAACACTTCTTGCGGCGGCAATATTACTTTCTTCGTGCTCGCCTTTTCGACCGCCGCGATTTTGTGCTGCGCAAGAAACTCTTGCGTTTTCGCGCACGTGTCTCAACTGGGGCGATGATAGTACCAATCGACTTTGGTCAAGGCTTCACCTCAAAATGAAGTTGCGCATGAGCGCGCTTGCAAACCGATTTCAACGACGCCAATCTACGGCAATATTCCTCCTTTGTCAAATTGGAATCATCACGCCGGACAGCGAGAAGCTCGGCTTGCTTGCAAATTATGTGTTGCGTAGATTGTGGTTAGAAAAGTTTCCCACCCGCACAAGTGTGAATTCAAGCCTAGACCGCATCATGAGAAAAAATCAAACGCACGAATTTGCAGACGCGCGTTATGCCGGCATTCTCGTCGCCGTGTTTGTCATGGCGGCGTGGGGCGTCAGCCTTGCCTCTCTATTGCACCTCGGAGTTTCCACGTTGCCAATATGGGGCGCCGCCGCCGCGGTGTTATTGCAAACATTTTTATATACCGGCCTCTTCCTCACCGCGCACGACGGCATGCACGGCCTCCTCGCGCCGAGACACCCGCGGGTGAATAATTTTATCGGCGCGCTCTGTGTTTTGCTCTATGCGCTCTTTTCATTTCAACGGCTCAAAGCCGAGCATCGCAAACATCACGCGCAACCCGGCAGTGGCGAAGATCCCGGCTCTCACGACGGCAAGCATGCGGGCTTGGGACGCGGGTATTTTCATTTCATGCACACTTACGTGACATGGCAACAGCTTTTGGGCGTGGCGCTCGCGTTCAATCTCATGCACCATCTTTTGAAGATTCCCATTTCCAACTTGCTCCTCTTCTGGGTGGCTCCAGCGTTGCTCGGTACGTTGCAGCTCTTCTATTTCGGAACGTACCTGCCGCAGCGCAAATCGGAGGGCGGATATCGCAACAAACCTCGCTCCGAGAACCATGGTTTCGCCCTCCTCCGTTCGCTGCTCACGTGTTATCATTTCGGGCATCATGGGGAGCATCATGAGCACCCTCATGCGCCGTGGTGGAAATTGCCTGCTCTTCAAAAAAAACTGAGCCGGAAAACTTTATGACGGCTCGCGCAGCTCAAAATTAATATTGCAGAACAATCTTGCTTATGACAGATTCCAACACCAAAGTCCGCCTCGGCGTCAGCACCTGCCTGCTCGGCGCAAACGTCCGCTTCGATGGCGGGCACAAAAAAGATCATTATCTCACCGAGACGCTCGCGCCGTTTGTGGAATGGATTGCGGCTTGTCCGGAAGTCGACATCGGTTTGGGCACGCCGCGCGAAGCGATTCGTTTAATCGGAACCCAGGAAGCGCCGCGATTGTTCGCGCCGAAATCCGGCAGCGTTCTCACCGACAAAATGCAAAAGTATGCGCACGACAAAATCGCGCAGCTCAAGC
>CAYNDW010000848.1:0-3101 GCA_964395375.1 uncultured Cytophagia bacterium | reverse complement strand
GAGTCATTTGGGACCGCCTCAAACGCGAGGGAGCAATAGGCCTTCCCAGCGACTTCCAGATCTGTCAACTCGAATCCGAGGCCGCGATCGACAAAGGTCTGTGCATCGACTTCTTGAGCCTTGCCAGTCATAGTGTCCAGTCGCACCTTGCGCAACGCGCGAGTCTTCCGAACAGAGGCAGTCACCAGCCCTGTCTCCTTCTCCTCCACAAATAGTCGCTTATACGCAGCTGGCATATCCGAATACGACCACTTCACCCAGCGTTCTATCTTTCCCTGATGCCTCCCACAGAACACTTGCGTACCGAAGGAAGAGACACGGCCCTTAATTTGCAACTCGCCTTCACGCCACTTGATGCCCATATCGTCGCTGCCGGGCACGAGCAGATAGGCGTCGGGTTTGTCATCGAGCCGACCCTTCCCCACAGGCTGGCCGATACCGGAGTTCTTTGGAATGGGGGCTACCGTTTCGAACCAACACTTCAATGATTCATGCTGATTGGCCTGTCCTTCGAAAAACCACCGAACCTCGTGACTGGCAAGCGGGATTGTCTTAGCCATCGTATGATCCTCCTAAGTGACTGCCTAACGGTCCTCTTTACCACACGCGGCGCAAGCGATGAAGCAGTTGTTTCTTTCTCCTCTTCCCGCATCTGCATGGCTTACGCGGTCGGCGGCGCGAGGGGATCGAGCGATCAATCCCCACCCCGCTGTTTCCTTCATCTGCTTCGAAGTGGCGTCAGGCAACGACCCCAATGATGGACGCAAGATGACGATCTCACGCCTAAGCACTTACTGATGCGGACCCGCTTCCACTTCACAAAGGCACATCGCTTTTTTGACAGCATCACAGGCCTCCGGCTCACGGGCATCCCAATACCTGACATGCGCCATGGCTGTTTTGGAAGCGGCAGAGCAGCCAGTTAAAGGAACGTCTTTGATACCGTCTCCGAACAATTCATGAAGAGGCCCTCCTACTATGTCCGAACGGAAATAGATATTGGTCCAACGAGTGCAGGCAAATAAAGCGGCGTGATGAAGTAATTTCTTTGTTTCCATTGGGCCGTCTTTCAATCTGTATGAAGGCGAGAGGAACCCGATATCCCGAGCATCTTCTAACTGAGGTGGACAGGTCGGCAATTCCCGATCCTGCCTTCTCCGGTCGATCGGATATTTGGTATCGGCGAGTAGGAAATCTGCGTATGTCAGTGGGCTTCCCACAGTAATCAAGTCGGTGATTTTCCACGGCATGCCCAACGCTTGTTCTTCTTTCAATAACTCTTTCTGCAGGGTACGAAAGCAGTCAAAATCGCCGACAGAGCCTGCCACGCTTACCAAGCGTCTCTTCATCTCTTCATAACAAGGCTGATCCGGATTGACGGGTTTCGTATGTTGCCAATGCATTTCCTGCCATAGGTGGGTGAGGATGTCATAGGCAATCACGCTTCCGAGACTGTGCCCCACTACGACAATTCGATCGTACCGCTGCATCGGTTCATCATGGAGGCGTCTCAACACATCAAGCCCGGCATTGCGAATAGCTTGCCTTCTACCGATATTCTCGGGAGCTGGTCTCAGATACCGTGCCGCATCACCCAGATAACTGAGCGCATACTTTCGGCTAACCCACCTCAACCAAATCCGCAGGAAAGGCCACAATGGCGCCCCCGCACCTGCCACCATGATGATTGGCAATGGGCCAGCAAGTAATAACCCGGCAAATATTACCAAGAGAACTCCTGCAGCCGCCCAACACCACCGGAACAGACCGGAGAGACGTTCTGGAACAGAATCCCGACTGCGAAACATGAGAACAGCAAACCAGTCCAACAAATGAGCCCAAGTCGTCCCCTGCATCAGGTGAGCCCAATACAATTCATAGAAGTCGGTCGGATTTCCGGTGACTTTCGCACTGGCAGTCATGCGCCGCAAGTCCAAGACAGCCGATATACGATCCGGTTTGCTGAAGACATGGAGCTTCCCATCTGGCTTGACGGGATAGAACCCAGAGATAAAACTTCGCAGGGTGTTCATCGGCTGCTGTTCGCCGATCCCATGAATAATGACCACCGCCTGCCGCGCACGAGGCCGGTCAGGTGACTGACCGACTTCTTCCGCTGTAATTCTTTCGCTATTAGGCATAGGGGGTCTCAAGAAACTATTTCCAGGTCACACCAAATCGCTCTGCCACTATCTCACCTGATAGCGACACAAAAAAGATATCCACGAGCGAATCCAAGGTTTACTGAATATCTGCTCAATCAACCTTCAAGGTCCATATTGCGTTCGTAGCCGGCATCAGAAAAGACTCCCGGTGCATTTTCTGCCTTCAAGGCAAGATTTGCCCCTTTTACTTTTCGAGCGGTGGCGTCAATGGAATGTTCAAAACGCCCTATGTGCCCGTGCCCTTGGCCGAACTACTGCTGCGGCCAGGGTGGTGACAGAGCTTGCCAGCTGACGACGAACAGAATGTTGTTTACCGTCTGGTCGGCAAACAGCTGGCGTGCCGCGGCCAAATCTCTGATTTCCAACTTCCATGTGCCACTGGGATCGGCGCCGACCGGTAAAGACATGCCGCGCCGCGTACTGGCCACGCCAGTTGCGTCTGGCTGCCGATAGTTTGCTGGCGCGGTGCCGCCAGGTTGCGTGAGCTTGAAGCTCAGAGCGGCGAGATTCGCGCCCGATGCGGTGACGAAGTACAACGCTAGTTGCGAAGCAAGCAGCGTCGCAGGTTCCACGTTGGGCGGGAAATCATCGGTCCGGATCTCGAACGTCACGGTGAGCGGCTTGGCGCATACATCTGGGTTGTTCAGCTCATACCAGGCGTCGGCGAAGTCATGGCGGAAGCTGAAGGCGCGCTCACCAGTCATGGTACGCGGCAGGCCTTTGATGACCATGCTCCGATAGTCGGAGCTTGTAAGCGCCGTATATTCCATGGTGAACAAGATGTCTGCGATGGCGTCGTAGTCCACGGCCACATTGGCCGCGCGCGGCATCTCGACCTGCCAGCGCGAATCCACCCCTGCGCCTTCTCCGAACGCCAGAAGCTCCGGCTGAGGGTCGAGGTCGAAATAACCTGTGGCGTTCCACGCCGAGGACAGC
>CAYNDW010000847.1:0-3108 GCA_964395375.1 uncultured Cytophagia bacterium | reverse complement strand
CAGCCCATTCGAGGCAGCCGAAATCGCACGGTCCGTGAGGATGCTGGGCGCCGTGGCCAGATCGAGCAACCTGAACTCGGCAGTTGAAGGCTGACCAGAAAAGTTATCGAGCAGCAGGTAGTAGGTCCCGGGCAGGAGGAATCGATGGACCTCTGCGATGGGCAGTAAGGTTCCGTCCGCGGCGTACCAGAGTCGACCGACATTGCTGCCGGGAACAAGATTGTCGAAATAGAGCCGCTGACCTGCCGAGACGGTCACGCGGAATGGCGCGGTTTCGATGTCGGCGCCGAATTGATGGCTGACTGTGTTCCCGAATGTGACTGCGGTAGAATCGGCGCTCAAGTTCCGGATATGGAAGCTGTAGTCAGCCGGGAACTGAGGCGTGAAGGATATAATTCGCACTTCATAAGTCCCTGACTTGGGCAGGAGGAGCGGATCGAATCCGCCGGTAAAGAATCCCTGACGTGCGATCTCCCGGCCATCCGGATCGATAATGGCGGCCTGTACTGACGAGAATTGCAGGTCATCGAGATAGAGGAGGGTCCCGGCGGTTGCGGAGACATCGTAGACATCCGGTATGAATCCCCCCACCGTTCCGCTGACGACCCCGAAGCCGCTGGGCGCCACCACCGTCGGATTCACAACATCAGCGCGGATCGAATAGGACACGGTTTGAGCAGACGGGCTAGCCCCTTCGATCAACAGCACATAGGTCCCATCAAGCCTGAGGGTGGCAGGACCCAGATCGTCACTTAATAGTCCGCTCAAGAGCACCGTATCGTTCGGCGCAATCAGCCTCCAGCGAGAAGTCGGCGATGAGGCGCTGAGGCTGTCCAGCGTGATCTGCTGGCCGGCGGCGCCGGTAAACGACAGCATCTCGACGCCGGTCCCGGAATTGATCTGGCCGGTCTTGATGACTCCGGATGTCAACGGCCTGGCATTCGCCAGATCCAGCATACGGAACGAGTAGTTGCCAGCCGTGGCGCTGGTCCCGCCGATGTTCACTAAGGTGCCGCCGGTCTGGGTAAAGGTGAATGGGCCGACGACGGTTCCACTGGCGAATCCTGTATTGACCTGCGCGACCGGAATCTCCACTCCGAGCCCATTCACATCGGTCGAGACACCGACGAACAACAACCGCTGGCCGAATGTCCCTTGCACCACATACTGGTCGAACTCTCCCGGCCCCTCGACCTGTCCAGACATGAGCGCCCCGACCGTAACCTGCTGCGTGGCAAAAGAAGGGACGGTGGGGAGTGGCTGACTCGTCAACGTCGGCGTCAAGCTGTAGGCGCCACTCGCGCCCGTCTCAGTTGCCGCTCCCTCGATAATGAGGTAGAGGGCTCCGAACACAAAATCCTCGGTGATCTGGATGGGAAGTTGTCCTGCGGCAGGCAGCGCCTGCGATTGCAACACCTTCCCAAATTGATCCACCACATGCAGGATCGGCGCGGCAGTGAATCCACTCGTCGGTTGCAGCGTGAGGTCGAGCCGGTACAACCCATCTAACGGAATGTTGACGGCATAGAGATCGGTTTCAAACCCCGGCGTGAGTGTACCAGCCACAACGTTGCCAGCCGTGACTGGAGTGGCGTCGGCCAAATTCATGAGCCGAAATTGATACGAGCCGGTCGCCGCGCCGACTCCGCTGAGGGCCAGGGTATAGGTTCCCGGACCGGGAAGGTTCTTGAGAATTCCGTCCTGCAGACCCGCTGTTATCGGAATAGATGAGTTCCCGAGACGCTGGGTGAAGATCGCCCCTTCAATGCCGGCGCCGGTTCCCAGATCGTCCAGATAGACGATCGTACCTTCCTGCACCTGAAAAGAGAACCGATCTATTTCACCGGACTGACCGATATCGCCCGACACCGTCGAGCCGAACGCAACCGGCGTGGATAGTGGCGAGGGTGGACCGTTGCCTGTTTTCTGCACCGAAAAGCTATAGGCCCCGTTTTGCGTCGTCTCCGCGATGCCTCCCTCGATCAGTAGGGTGTAGGTCCCGGTAACAGGAACGGTCACATTATTCAAATCTGAAAAACTCTGAGTGAAGACCGGGAATCCTCCTTCGTCCACCAACTGCCAGGTGAGCGGCGCAGAGAAGCCCGTGCTGCTGATCGCATCCAACGCGAACTGATCACCGGCTTGGGCCGAGAAGCGATAGAGATCCCCTTCGTTCCCCGGCGCGAGAGTCCCTGAAATCGGCGCGCCAAAGGGAATGGGAATCGCTTCGTCGACATCGATGAGGCGGAAGCTGAACGGCTGCGCCGACGTCACAAAGCCCTGGACGAACAGAATATAAGATCCCGGTTCCAGCAGGCCGAGAATGCGGCTGTCCCCCTTCGGTAGAGGCGCTTCACTTGAGAAGGGGCGGGAGGAGACAAGCGGCTGACCGGTCCCACCGGTCAGGGTCCAGGTGATATCGCTGCGATTCGTCAGCGAATCGAAGAACACATTCGTAAAGTCGTCGAGCGTGAACGTATAGAGGGCAACAGGAAAGTCCGGCATGAGAGTCCCGAATATGCGGCTGCCGCCGGATAATTCGTCGCGCAGGCTGGTCAAATTGCCACGCGAATCATAGGTGTACTGCGTGACATGCCCCAGGGCATCGGTCGTTTGGCTGGCCAGGTTGTCGGCATTGCGGACCGTCGAGCCAAGCGTTCCCAGTGAATCGAATGATTGCAGCGCCTGGCCCATGGCGTCGAGCTGCACCATCACGACGTTGCCGTTCGGCCCCGTGTACTCGGCGAAGTCGAAACCCAGGGTGTTGTCCCTCGCGACTGGAGCGGTCTGCCAGTCCGAGGTCAATTGCGGATTGAACAGCCCTTGCACATCGCGCGGCTTCACAATGATCTTGCTTCCGTCTTTGAGCACGGCGCTGGAAGCCCGTCCGGCAAAGTCATAGAAGCTCTCTTCCCGATTGCCTCGTTGATCCGTCTCGCCGATCATGTGGTGCCGGCCATCGTAGTCCCACTGCCTGGTCGAACCGTCAGGATCGGTCACGCGAATGAGATTCCCCGCCGCGTCGTACTCCAACTGGGTGACGCGGTTCGCCGGGTCGGTGATAGACGTCACTCTGCCGTTGTTGTACGAGAAGGTGGTGATCAGACC
>CAYNDW010000846.1:0-3110 GCA_964395375.1 uncultured Cytophagia bacterium | reverse complement strand
GACACCATTCCTTTCGCTTTTTTTGAAGAAGAAGCTTTTGCGCCTCCGCGAGGAGTTCAGTGGGAGCGGCTCATTGCCGTGCAAGCGGTCACGCTCGGCGTGGGCGTTTATGGTTTGAATTATATGAACGGCGTCTTCGGGGGGATCGCGCAGCCGTTTGAGGTGGGCAATGATTGGAGCAAAGATCACTTCATGCACTTCGATGAGTTGCTGCATCTGCAAGGCGCATATCGCATCACCCAAGCCGTGTCCGGCGTGTATCAATGGGCGGGCGTGAAACCGCGTCATGCTGATTGGATCGGCGCCGGCACCGCGGCGGCGCTCATGACCACGATGGAGTATATTGACGGCCGCCGCAAGAATGACGAAGCGAGTTATTCCGATTTCGCCGCGAATTTTTTAGGCGCAGGTTTGGCGCTGGTGAAGCCGCGCATGCGCGCGTTGCAGGATTTCGATTTGCGCTTGAGCTATCGCACGCTTTCCGATCCGTTTGATCGCAAGCGCATGAAGCGCTACGATCGCATGACGCACTGGCTCACGTATGATTTGCAGCGGCGTTGGAAATTGCCGCTGCATGTCGGCCTCGGCTATAGCGTGCAACGCGCCGGCACGCCGCGCGCGAAAGCCGAGTATTTTTTCGGCGTCGGCGTTTCGCCGCAAGCATTGGTGAAAAATGTTTTCCCCTCCGCCGCGCAACCTTTGCGTTGGCTCGAGCTGTATCACTTCGGCAATCAAGTCCCCATCAACGAAGCCGGCACCACCCGCAAAGGCAGGCCGCACGGCAAGTAACGCAAATTTCCAGCTTGCGTTTTTTTAGAATGGCTGCTTGCTTTACGCGAGTGCCGCGCGCCGGATCTGCTCCACTTCCAACACCCGCACCCCACTTGCAGGGTTTTCAATCGACCACGTCAACGTTTGAATCATCTCTTCGAGCGTCACCAAACCAAGCCGTTTCGCCGTCGCGCTGGTGGCGGGAATTTTTTCGAAGAGCCAATACATCGGCTTGAGCAGGTAGGGCCAGCGATGCCCCGGCCCAAGCACATACCACGGACGCACGAATGTCGCGTTCAGTCCGCTCGCGCGAATGAGCGTTTCACCTTCCGCGCGCGCTTGCCCATAGGCTTGCATCACGGGCGCGGGCTGCGCGACACTGATATACACGAAATGCTTCACACGCGCGGCCACTGCCGCCGGCACGGAAGCTTGCACCGAGGCGAGATCAATCGTGCGAAACTGCTCCGCTTTGGAGGGATTGGGATGCGACACGCCCACTAGATGCACGAACGTATCCGCCGGCGCAACGGCGTGCGCGAAGGTTGAAGCCTCAAGCGCATTGCCGTTGATTGGAATGCACCCCTTGGGCAACTTGCTTTCCGAACCTTGGCGCGCGAGAGCGCGCACATGATGGCCGCGTTGCAAGAGCAGCGCGATCAAACGTTGACCGATATAGCCCGTGCCGCCGGCGATGAAGAGGGTATGAGGGGGTGACATTTTTTGTGCGCTCCTGGCGCGACTTTAAGTCGGAACCAAAGGCATTGAAAATTTGCAATTGAAAATTTTCAATCTGCAATGCTTTGAAGATTTTTGCAGACGCGATTATTTTTCTAGAGTAATGCCACAACCCGGACGAGCCGGAATCAAAAAGATGCCCACGGAGCAAACAGAGACGGTCAAACCGTGGCTTTAATCGGAGCTTGATTAAAATATAATGCCACGGCCAAGCCGTGGCAGAGTGTACGATGGCTATTCCGCATTCGTGCGCGCGCTCAACTCGCGATCCAAGAGCAACAACGCCGCGCTTTGATTGCCGATCATCTTGAGGCGCTCGACGATCTCGCTCGCGTTTTTCTCCTCTTCGATCTGCTCGGTGAGGAACCATTGCAAATGCACCTGCGTCGCGTAATCGTGCTCTTTGATCGCGGTTTCATACAGCGCGTTGATCATCGCCGTGACTTTGCACTCGTGCTCATAAACTTCCTGCACCATTTCGAGCGGCGATTTGAATTCCGCGGAGGGCGCGGCGATGGCTTGCAGCGTCACGCGGCCGCCGCGATCATGCACGTAATCGAAGAGCTTCAGCGCGTGGCTCATCTCCTCTTGACTCTGCATACGCATCCAATGCGCGAAGCCGCGCAGGTTCAGCGTTTCGCAATAGGCCGTCATGGCCAAATACACATACGCGGAATACAGCTCGCTTTTGATTTGATGGTTGATCGCTTCTTGCACTGCGGGGGTCAACATGGTGCTGCTCCTTTCTGCTGAAAGCGGGCGGAGTCGATCTTTGCCATATACGACGCCAATTCGCCCGCTCGGTTATTTGTTGCTGCTCGCGTTATTTGACTAAAGTGAATCGAATCTCGCGCACGAATCTCTCCCGCCTCGCGTTCTCAGCGATCATGCGCAAAAAATAATTTCCGCTTGCGGCGAGTTTGCCGCTGCCTTCGACGCCGCGCCATTCCGCTTCATGAAAGCCCGCGGCAAAAGTTTTTTCTTCTTCCCGCCAAACACGACGGCCAAGCATGTCAAAAATCTCAAGCCGCACACGCGCGCGTTCCGGCAGGCCGAAACGAAATTGGGTTGAAGGATTGAAAGGGTTCGGATAATTTTGCAAGAGCACAAATTGCTGCGGCAAGTCATGCACGCTTGGCTCGGCTACGGCATTGCTCGGCGGGAAGAAAAAATCGAGCACACGTTGCAGCACGGCTTGGCGCACGAGCGCGGAAGAGATCGTTTCAAACGGAAAGCCCAAGTACACGATCTTGCCCGCACTCGCACCGTCGGGAAAAACTCCCTCGAACTGCACTCCGGCATTTTGTCCGTTGCTATAACGCAAGCAAACCACGCCGCCATTCACGGCATTGATTGCGTCGGGAAAATCTTCCGGATAGGGCGCGCTGCCATAGCTGAAATTTAAACCCGAAAAAATGCCGGCGCCCGTCACGCTGAAACTGTTCGCATCATCGCTCACGTAATCGGCGATGTTTTCAATGCTGGCATTTCGTTTCACAGAAGAGAGGCCGAAAATCATATACGGATTAACTGCGGCTAATCCCTTAGTTACGTTCTGAGTGTTAACGTAATACTTGATGTCTGCACTGAGGGAGCTAATG
>CAYNDW010000845.1:0-3119 GCA_964395375.1 uncultured Cytophagia bacterium | reverse complement strand
GAAGAGAAGTATAGCGAGTCCGAAGGCCATCACTCGGGCTAATGGCAGGTTTTCAGCTCTTCTGCGACAGCATCACGCAAGGGATTCATTCTTTCCCCGTCTTCTGCGCGGGCGTTATAGACATGCGTGCAGGCGCTGTGATTCAATTCACACATTCAGAGAGTGTTGACAAGCGTATGGACCGGATTGAAACAAACTATCGAGCCCTCTTGGCTGTCGCTGTTGTGCTGAATTCGCAACGGGACATGCACAGTCTATGGGAAGCGATTACAGCCGAGATCACGAAGGTCATTCCCTGGGCGCGGGCATCTGTCACCTTGTATGATCGTGAGGCTGATGGATTCAGGTTTTATGTTCTCGCCACGATGATGGCGGAGGTGGTGCTACAGCGCGATGCCATTATTCCGCGTGTTGGAAGCGGGATGGGATGGACCTACGATCATAAAACTGTACACATCCGCCCTGACCTGAAGCGGGAGCAAGTCTTCTTGGAAGACAAATGGTACGTTCAAGAAGGCCTCGGACGAATGGTCAATCTGCCGCTTCTCGTGCGCGACAAATGCCTCGGCATTCTCAATATCGGTAGTATCGAGTCGGGCACTCCCGATCCAGGGGATCTCGAGTTCTTGACGCAAGCGGCAATGCAAATCGCCTACGCGATCGATCATGTTCAAGCGTACGAACAGATCGATCGACTGCGCGACCAACTTGCCAAAGAAAATGTCTACCTCACCGAAGAACTGAAGCTCATGAAGAACGTAGGCTCACTGGTGGGGCAGAGCAATTCCTTTCGGCATGTGATAGGCCTTGCACGCGAAGTGGCGCCCACTCCATCGACCGTGTTCATTACAGGTGAAACGGGAACCGGCAAGGAATTGATTGCACAAGCGATCCATGATTGGAGCCCACGGCATTCGAAGCCTATGGTTCGCGTCAATTGCGCCGCCTTTCCGGCAGGGCTGGTCGAAAGTGAATTGTTCGGCCATGAGCGAGGCGCGTTCACCGGGGCCGACCGCGCACGCGAAGGCCGGTTTGAGCTGGCCCATGGAGGAACCCTTTTCCTTGATGAAATTGGGGAAATGCCCATGGAGACACAGGCCAAGTTGTTACGAGTCTTACAAGACGGCATGATAGACCGTCTGGGTGGGAAACAGCCCGTTCGCGTTGATGTTCGTGTGATAGTCGCCACAAATCGCGACTTGCCTGCTTCCGTCAAAGACGGCACATTTCGCGCTGATCTGTTTTATCGTCTGAATGTCTTTCCCATCAACGTGCCGCCATTAAGGAATCGGATTGAGGATATTCCTCTACTGGCTCGATATTTTCTGAAACAATACGCTATGAAGCTCGGACGTTCGTGGGAGAATATCGATGAGAAATCTCTCGAACGACTGGTACGCTATACCTGGCCTGGGAATGTCCGTGAGCTAGAAAATGTGATTGAGCGAGCAATGATTCTCTCACATGACCCTGTGTTGCGGATCGACGACCCTGTCTTAGGTTTGCAGGACTCCTCTTTCACAGCGTCGCCACCATCTGGCCTCAAAGATCTCGAAGAACGACACATTCTGCAGACCCTCATCCTGACAGACTGGCATATCGAAGGTTCGGATGGCGCGGCGGCACGTTTGGGGATACCGCCCAGCACGTTGCGGAGCCGGATGAAGCAGTTTGGCATAAAGCGACCTTCTACTAGCTGAATAACAGCACACTTCTTCCCATACAATTTCTGTCCCTTCTTCCCGCTCAGAAAATGTCGCCCACGATCGGTCGTGAGTAGAGCCCGCGACTAGCCGCGATGTATCGTGGATTGATGGCTGTCCTCTTTAGTGGCGTTCATAGATAACCGCCAGGAAATTCAGTATTGCAACGAGTTGCGACAATGTTCGTGATAGTGATTGGAACGGCACGGCCTATGCTCATATAAAATCCATACATCTATTCCAAGTCGTCCATTAATGACTCAACCCTGTTCTAGTATTCAGAGGCGTAGTGCTCGAGCGCGCTTCGATGGAGGGAGCTATGAATAAGATACATCAAACTATCGCCATGTCGGCACTTGCACTCGCCGGCTTGGCAGGCTGCGATTTTGAAACCCATGCAGCCGGGGTTGCGAATCCGGCCCGTGTGGCGGAGATGAAACAGACCCACCGCGATCTCTGGCTTGGGCACATCTATTGGGTGCAGCACGCTGTATTGAACAACTCGACGAGCAGTCCGGCGGAGCGCAATACCGTCAAGAAGGAAGTCGACGCGAATACGAAACAGATCGCCAGTATGCTGACACCATTCTATGGTGAAGACCGGTCGCAGAAATTCTTGAGCCTGCTGGATATCAATATCGGCGCAGTGCGGGAATACTCAGAAGCCACCGTTGCAGGCGATACAAGCCGGCAGGATGCCGCGCTCGCCCGTTTGGCGAGTAATGCCGAAGACTTCGGCGCATTCTTGAGCGGAATCAATCCCTATCTGCCGGAATCCACCGTTCGGGGGCTGATTGCCGCACATGGCGCGCACCATGTGCTCCAAATCAACCAGTACAAGAAGAAGGAATACGCGCGTCTGGATGAAACCTGGAAAATGATGCGTGAACATGTCTATGTCATTGCGGATACGTTAACAGAGGCTCTGGTAAAGCAGTTCCCGGAGAAGCTTTCATGACTCGGTAGCACCCCGCGCTGATATTTCGGCTTACGGAAGAACGCCAAGCGTTACGCGCTTCACATGGGACCCATGCTGAAAATGCCTCGTGATTCCGAATGAGCCGCAGGGCTGGTTATCCCGAAATCGAAACAGACCTACCGTTCTCTCTATCATTGTCGAAGATTTCCCCTCGGCAGAGAATCCCGCACAGCGTAAACGCAATGGTGTGCTGCGATTTCACTGTCGGCTTACGTGAGTCCACTCGGTGTTCTATTATTTTGAGCGAACAACCTCCTTATTTCTTTCCCTTGCCTGAGTAGAGTAACTTGTCGTCAGGGTAGATCGAGATATTACGGCAACGAAGGAGAATCCGGACATTCTTCCTCATGCAACCTCCCAGCCTGTAGACGGGACACTCAATCGCAGCCTGACACTCTGGAATAGCCTGACCATCGGCTTCGCAACCGTTTCACCGG
>CAYNDW010000844.1:0-3122 GCA_964395375.1 uncultured Cytophagia bacterium | reverse complement strand
AAGCTGAAAACGCGCCGGTATAACAAAAGCCGTTTAGAATACTCCGGCCCTTGCTGAACGCAGCAACCCACATACGATTTTCTCTTTGATCCAAAAAGAAGCCGGTCTTCTGTCCTTCCCGCACGTTGACGTTGAAACGCAAATCGTTTTCCCGAATGCCAATGTTCTGCGGCGGCTCTTCTCCCGCAAGCAAACGCACCGAAGGCTGCAAGCCTTCTTCCTGCAAAGCTGCGCCGGCGCTGCGTTCATAAATGCCCCGCGGCGCGAGCAACCTTTGCAGGCTCGCAATGATTTCCTCGCGGCGTTGCGCCATGCCCAGCGTGCTCATTTGCACGACAAGGAAGTCGCCATATTGATCGACGATCAAACCGGGCAGGCCGTCGCCTTCGGCGTTGACGACGCGAAAGGCATTGGCGGAAGCCGCGACGAGCCGTTGGCGCAAGTGATACGCCTGCTCGATCTTGCGCGCGAAAAATTGTTGATCAACCGGCTCGTCGTGCCAGGCGAGCATGCGGCAAACGATTTGGGAATTTGAATTGTAAAACCCGCGGCCGAGAAATTTATTGTCCGCGGAATGCACGTCGACAATTTCTCCGGGTTGCGCATTGCCTTCCACGCGCGCGACCGCGCCGGAAAAAATCCACGGATGAAAGCGGCGCACGGAGCGCTCGCGTTCGGGTTTGAGGTGGAGGATGTTGAGCGGCGATGCGAGCGAAGACGTCATAAAGTCTAAATGAGGCTAGTGTCGGCTGTTCTAATGCTTGTACGCCTTTGCGTTTTTTTCTTAGGCCTTTTTCTTGAAGAAGCTCTTGGAGGGAAAATTGACGCGAGGGCACGAAGTGCTGCATTCACGCTCGTTGAGTCGGGAAAGAAATGGAGTAAATCGTCATCAATGAGAACAATATTGGTTCCTTCGGAATATTTTTGAGCATGCGGATTCGGGCGTGCGTGTGAAAAATCATATTCCGGGCGCATCTCCCATCGCTCCGGCTTATTTACGTGCTTTTTCTTCATATTGGCTCCTTTCAAGTTGCGTTGCACGACGGGCGCTTATGATTCGCATCTTCTCACCGCGCTCGCTATAAACTACGACTAAAATCCGCAGCCGTTCAGAAGCGCCGAGGAGAAGCATTCTAATTTCCGAATCAGAATGGTCGGGATCATCTTCGATGCAAGCCAACGGATCCGAAAACACAGTCGAGGCCTCGTAAAAAGACACGTCGTGTTTTTTGAAATTAAGTTTGGCTTTATGGGGATCCCATTCAAAACGTAAACCCATCTCTACTCTCAGCAATCAGTTTTGATCGTGACCCTTAACTTCTCAACCGAAGTTAGAACAATATCAAAACAAAGCAACAGAAGTTTTATGGCGCAATTTTGATCTTGCTCCACTCCGCGGGGGCCTCAGGGAATTTCATTTTCAAATTTTCGAGCGCTTCGATGAGCGTGGTGGCGATCACGAGGTTGCGATACCATTTGCGATTCGCGGGTACGATATGCCACGGCGCCCACTCCGTGCTGGTTTTGCCGAGCGCGTCTTCATAGGCCGACATGTATTTCTCCCACAACTTCCGCTCTTCCAAATCGCCGGGGTTAAACTTCCAGAGTTTTTGCGGATCATCTAAACGCGCTTGCAGCCGCCGCGCTTGCTCTGCTTTATCAATATGAAGATAAAACTTAAGAATGGTCGTGCCTTCTTCGGCGAGCATGCGCTCGAAGTTGTTGATCTGCTCGTAGCGCCGGCTCCACACTTCCTTGGTTACAAAGTTATGCACGCGCACGACGAGCACGTCTTCGTAATGGCTGCGATTGAACACGACGACTACGCCTTTGCCGGGCACGCGGTTGTGCACGCGCCAAAGATAGTCGCGATCTAACTCCTCAAGCGAGGGTTTCTTAAACGAGACGATATGCACGCCCTGCGGGTTCACGCCTTCGAACACGTCGCGAATCGCGCCGTCTTTGCCGCCGGTGTCCATGGCTTGCAGCACGAGGAGCACTTTGTGCTTGTGCTCGGCATAAAGCAGCTCCTGCAGCTCGTCGATTCTTTGATTCAGTTTGAGAAGAATTTCTTTGCCCTCTTCTTTGTTTTCTTGGAACGCGCTCTTGTCGTTGGGATCCCATTCGTTGAGGTTGACTTTGCTGCCCGGCTTGATACGATAGTTTTTCATAGCGCTCCTCGGATTTGCTGAAGACAATGATTGCGATTTTTGATCATGCACAAAACAATTTGCGCAATGCCGGATAGAATGTCAAGGAGCAGGGCGTGGCTGCGGCAACTTAAAGTTTGCCACGAAAAAAGGATTCCTGCGGAATGACAGTTTGAGGGGAGGCGGCATCGGCGATTTGGAAAATCAAAATTCATGGGGCATTGCCACGAGCGTTTATTTTATCCTCCAAAAAAAAAGCCCCGCGCAGATTGCTCTACGCGAGGCTTCAGCCAAATCTAGATCAAAAAATAAAATCAGAACGTGTAATTCAACCGCGCGAGCGCGAGGCGGCCAAGCAACGGCGCGCCAATGAATTCGCGGTGTTCATTGTCCAACAAATTTTGTACGCTGACGTCGAGGCTCATGCCGGGTGCGTATTTTCCGAAATCATAGCCGGCGCCGACGTCGAGCAAAAAGTACTCGCGCACGTCGCCGATATACGGTCCGGAGCGCACCGGGAAGCCATCGGAATAGCGGCCCGAGGCATTGAAGTTGAAGCCGAGCGGCACGGCGTAATTAAAACCGGCCTTGAATTTAATCTTCGGCGCATTGAGCGCAACGGCCAAGCTGGTGTTGGTCTCATCCAGCTCTTTGTTGTCAAAGAAATCATCGCTTACATACGAAAAGTTTCCGAAGAGATTCAAACGACTCGAAGCGATGATCTGCATCGAAGCATCAATGCCATAAAAATCGACTTTACCGAAATTACGATAAGAGAGCAACAACTCCGGTGCTTTGCCGGCGCCGAGGTCGTTCTCAGTGGGAACCACGAGCGCAACCGGTGTCGAAGCGGTGGGCAGGTTGCGTGCGGCCAAACCGGCAATAACCGCGGCAGCGGCTTGCGGAGTGCTACCGCCTTGGGCCAAGGCGCCTTTCACAACAGCGTTGGCATCGATGCCGGCAGCCATGGCC
>CAYNDW010000843.1:0-3126 GCA_964395375.1 uncultured Cytophagia bacterium | reverse complement strand
TGCTCTTTTTGTTTACACACCTCAACTCTCGAAGGGAAGGAAACATGCCGCGGTTTTGGAAAATCATCATCGTTGTTGTCGCGCTTCTCGGAGCCGCGTTTATCGTGCTCAGCTTTTTCGGCATGCGACTCATGAAAAAATCTCTGCCGCAAACCCGCGGCGAAGTCAAGCTGGCCGTGCTCAAACAAGAAGTCACGATCACCCGCGATGCTTTTAGCGTGCCGCATATCGTCGCGCAGAATGAAGACGACCTGTGGCGTGCCGCGGGTTATACTGCCGCGCAAGATCGCCTTTGGCAAATGGAATTTTCTCGGCGCGCCGTGCGCGGAACGTTGTCGGAAATCTTCGGCGCTACGACCTTGGAGCAGGATAAATTTCTCCGCGTGTGGGGCTTTCATCGCCTCGCCCAACAACTCACCGCCGCGCTCACCCCACAATCGCGCGCCATGCTCACCGCGTATGCCGAGGGCGTGAATGAATTTCTCAACGCGAATCGCGACCGTCTGCCGCTCGAATTTAGCATGCTCGGATTTAAGCCCGAGCCGTGGGAAATTGAAGACAGCATCGGGCTCGCGCGGCTCATGGCGTTTCGTTTGTGTCATGCGTGGTTTTTTGAAGCCGCGCTGGGAAAAGTTGCGGAGCAATTCGGCATGCCCATGGCGCTCGAGCTTTTTCCCGCGGTGTTGCCGAACACACCGACGATTCTTGCAGAGATTAATTCTGAATTACATGCGGTCGTGCAAGCAGCCAACACCCCCCTAACCCCCCTCAAGGGGGGAGTAACTTCATCAATTCCCCCCTTGAGGGGGGTTAGGGGGGTGTTGCTCGTACATGAAGATCTCGCGGAGTTGAAGGAAGCGGCGACTAGCAATAACACTCTCCGCAAGAATGGAATATCTCAAACAACTTCGTTGCAGGCACGGATGCCTGCGCTACAATCGTCTGCGCTCGCGACGCAATTCGAGGCGTTCATCAATCTCGCGCAAACGACGCGCGGGCAGCTTGGCATGCCGCCCGGAGTTTTGGGCAGCAACAATTGGGTGGTGCATGGTAGCCGCACGCGCAGCGGAAAACCTATGCTCGCCAACGATCCGCATTTGGGTTTCGCCCTGCCCTCGGTGTGGTATGAAATGCATCTCAAGGCCGGCGATTTTGAAGTGATGGGGCAAACGTTGCCCGGCGTGCCGAGCGTGGTGCTAGGAAATAATCGCCGCATTGCGTGGGGCTTCACGAACGGCATGATCGACGATTTGGATTTTTACCAGGAGCGGGTTAGCGCTAAAGAATATTTGAGCAGCACAGGTTGGAAGCCGATAACGGTGGTGAGCGAGCGCATTGCGATCAAAGGCGCGGATCCGCAAACTTTCGACATTCGCTTCACCGAGCGCGGCCCGCTCGTCAACGAGATTCTCGACATTGCACGCCGCGACTCATTTGCTCTTTCCATTCGTTGGACCGGCTTCGAAATGTCGGATGAGTTGGCGGCATTTCGCGGTATGAATGGCGCGGCCTCGTGGGAAGAGTTTGAGCAGGCGCTGCGGCAATACACCGCGCCGTGTCAAAATGTGGTGTATGCCGACGTTGAAGGCAACATCGGCTATCGCGCGAGCGGCAAGGTTCCGATTCGCCGCGATGGCAAGGGCTTCCTTCCTTATCGCGGCTGGGAAAACGCCGGCGATTGGATCGGCTACATTCCGTTCGAAGAGATGCCGCACGTTCTCAATCCGGCCCAGGGCTTTGTTGCCACTGCGAACAATCTCATGCTCGCGCCCTCTTTTAAATACTATCTCTCCAACTCGTGGGAGCCTGCAAGCCGCATCGAGCGCATCACGGAAATGTTGCAAAGCGCGACGCAAGTGGACACGACGTTGATGAAGACCATGCAGCTCGATCAATTTTCTAAGCATGCGCAATATACATTGCCGCGGCTCCTCAAGTTGATGGAAGCCGACACCAGCCTCGCGCCGAGCGACACGATGCTCACCTTGCAAGAGAAGCAGGCCCTCGGCTTGTTGCGGCAATGGGATTATATTGAAAACCCGGAGAGCGTGGCCGCGGCGCTCTATAATGTTTGGACGCTCGAACTTTTGCAAGCCACCATTAAAGATGAAATAGGCGACACGCTCTTTCAAAACTACGTGCAATGGAGCTCGCTCGCCATCCGCGCGCTGGAATATCTCGTCGAGCATCCGCAGTCGCAGTGGTTTGATGATCGCAGCACGGAAGCGGTTGAAAACGGACGTCACCTCGCGCGACGCGCTTTGCGCGCGACAATACAACGCCTGCAAGAAAAATTCGGCGAACTGATCGGCGATTGGCAATGGGGGCAATTGCATCAGCTCACGCTCGAACATCCCTTTGGCCGGCAGAAACCGTTTGAGGTGATCTTTAATGTGGGCCCGCTTCCGGTGGGTGGCTCGCCGAGCACGGTTAACAAAGGCGAGTATAATTTTGCCAAGCCGTATGCCGTCAATTCCGGCCCATCAATGCGCCGCATCGTTGATCTCGCCCATCCCGAAATGTGTTTGAGCATCATCCCCGGCGGGCAATCCGGCCAGCCGTTGAGTCCGCATTACAAAGACCAAGTCGCGCTGTGGTGGAAAGGACAATATCGGCAAGTGTCGATGTCTCCCACGCGTGTGAGCGCGACCGCCGAAGAAGCGTTGCGCTTGCAGCCGCAATGATCTAGCGGAAGGCAACGCGCCAACAAAGATCGGCAGCAAAGAGCCAAGCGGAGAAATATTTTCGTGTTCTGTTCCGCTTCCGTGTCCTATGATTCGTCGAGGGTGCGGCTCGTTCGCGTTGCGCTCTTTAGAATTGCATCGGCGCAAAGAAGGCAAAATTTGCTTGTGGATGTTTGACACGATTGCTATTCTAATTCAGAAATAAGCTGGATTGGCGGAGAAGGGAGGAGGCGAAATGCCAGGCGAGAAGCGCACGGTACATGGACAACAACAAAGCGCGTGCGCGAAAGAAAAGTGTGGAACGGACTTTGGCAAAAACTCTTTTGAACGCAGCAAAGGAAAAGTCATGAAACTCAACAAACAAAAAAAAGTCGCCGACGTTTTTCTCTTCAACGTGGAAGTGTCGGAGGCCGAGCTTGAAACCTATCAACAGTGCCTGGAA
>CAYNDW010000842.1:0-3130 GCA_964395375.1 uncultured Cytophagia bacterium | reverse complement strand
ATTCGCAACGTGATTGCATGGTACGAGCGTTATATTGATGAGACCGGCATGCTCGGGCCGATGCCGTGGTGGAATTTTGCGGATTGGTTGGATGAGTGGGACAATGGCGTTCCGCCGGGCGCGGATGACGGCCACTCGGCATTGATTGCTTTGCAACTCGTTTACAATCTCGATTACGCCGCGGAGTTTGCTGAGGCTTTTCATCGCGAGGCCGAGGCCGCGCATTATCGCGCGCTGTCGAGCAAGCTGAAGCAAGCCGTGCAAGCGCGTTGTTGGGATGAAGCTCGCGGACTCTTTGCCGATACGCCGGAGAAAAAAACTTTCAGCGAGCATGTGAATGTCATGGCCGTGCTCGTGAATTTGATTGCGCCCGATCAACAAAAAGCTTTTATGGAAAAATTACTCTCCGCGCAAAACGTTTCGCGCGGCACGTTTTACTATCGCTTCTATTTGCACCAAGCCCTGAACCAGGCCGGACTCGGCGCGCGCTATCTGGACCTGCTCGGCCCGTGGCACGATATGCTCAAACTCGGCCTCACCACTTTCGCGGAGAAACCCGAGCCGGCGCGCTCCGATTGCCACGCGTGGAGCGCGAGTCCGAATTACGATTTGCTCGCGACCGTGTGCGGCATTACGCCGGACGCGCCGGGCTTCAGTGCCGTGCGCATTGCGCCGCAGCTTGGGCCGTTGCAATGGCTCAAAGCGCGCATGCCGCATCCGCGCGGCGAGATCGCAGTGGAATTACGCCGCAACGGTGGAGAAGGCTTGCAAGGCGAAGTATCATTGCCGGAAGGTGTGAGAGGGAAATTTTGGTGGCAAGGAAAAGCGCAAAGCTTGAACTCGGGTAAGCAGCGGATTGCGTTCTGAGAATGACATTGACTTTCAAAGTGAGCCGTAATACTTTGGCCGTGCAGGGATTTCAAAAAAACTGTTTCACTTTTTCAAATTAAACCATGAAAAAGAAATCCGTAAAATCACTGCCCCGTAATCAGGCAGTCAAAGCGAACACAAAACAAAAGCTAGATCATTGGTGGCAGAAGTACGAGGCGGCCGCCGATCTCGACCGGGAGTTTCCGCCCTCGCCGGTTTTAGTTTTTTCGTTATTAAATTCCGTGCATCAGCATCGGCTTGAGCATGCCGCTCTCGCCGTGAACCTGGAAGAAGATTCGCGCCATCACCTCACCATGCAGAAATTTTTCAAAAAATGGCGGGAGGTGCATGGAACGAGAATTTGAACGAACGCTAAAAGATATCGATAAACGCTGCCAAGAACATGCAGTGCCCTATGCCCTCATCGGCGGCTTGGCGGCAATCGTACATGGCTCCACTCGAACAACGGCGGATGTCGACATTATCATTCTCACCGAACTCGATGACCTCGAACGTGTTCTCGAAGTCTTTGGCAAAGGCTACATTTCTCTCAAGCCCAATCCGTTGGCATTTTTTCGCCGCTGCTTCTTCGTGCCGCTGCAACACATTAAAACCAAAGTTCGTGTTGATGTTGCCGCGGCGCTCAGCGGCTTCGAACGAAAAGTTATTAGCCGATGCTTGCGCAAGCCGTTTAATGAAGTGGACGTCAATGTTTGTACGATTGAGGATCTTGTGCTCATGAAACTAATCGCAGCGCGGGCCAAGGACGAACTTGATGTGAATACGCTCTTTCCACGGCATCGCAAACAACTCGACCTCAAATATCTCCGCGCCCGCGCGCGCGAGTTCATCGAGGTTGAGCGCAGCGATGTCATTGAGAGTTTGGAAAAGTTGTTGAGGAAATATCGCTGAGGATTGAATCGGGCGGGCTTTCGTTGTGGGTAAAATAAAAAAAAACTCACGCGAAAAATCTTAAGTCTTTCAGCGTGAGTTTTTAATCCGCGTGTAGCCCCAAAACGTAAAATTTTATTTTGAACCTAAACCTCTCCTCCGCCTCTATTCCCACGGCCTCGTGAATCTCGTCATGGATTGAAACTCCGCAAAGCGCCCGCGCACTTCTTCTTCATTTAAATCGCGAATGCGATCAAGACTGAATTTTTCCACCGCGAAGCTGGCGAAGGTGCTGCCATAGACCACGGCTTGGCGTAGTGTTTCGTCATCGAGCTTGCCGGCTTTGGCTACATAGCCCATGAAGCCGCCGGCGAAAGTGTCGCCCGCGCCCGTGGGGTCGAACGCGTTTTCGAGCGGAAACGCCGGGGCCCAAAAGAACGTGCCGTCGCTCACCATGATCGCGCCGTGCTCGCCTTTTTTAATGATGATAATCTTCGGTCCCATTTTGCGAATGAGGCGCGCGGCTTTCACTAAATTCGGCTCCTCTGCAAGCTGGCGCGCCTCGGAATCGTTGACAAGCAATACGTCGATGCGGCCGAGCACGCGGCGCAAAGCCTCGGGTGCGCGCTCGATCCAATAGTTCATCGTATCCAGCGCGACGAATTGCGGGTTGCGCACTTGCTTGAGCACGTCAAGCTGCAAGTCCGGACCGATGTTGCCGAGAAACACGAACGGCGTGTCGCGATATTTTTCGGGAATGACGGGTTGAAAAGTTTCGAACACATTCAAGTGCGTGAACAGCGTGTCGCGGCTGTTCAAATCAAGATGATACTTTCCGCCCCAGCGAAAACTTTTGCCGGGTTTGATTTCCAAACCGGCGAGATCGATGTTGCGGCTTTGCAAGAACGCAATCTCCGCGGCCGGAAAATCTTCGCCGACCACGCCGACGAGACGTACGTTCGCAAAGTAACTGGCCGCGACGCCGCAATAAATCGCGGTGCCGCCGATAACATCTTCCGCCCGGCCAAACGGCGTTTCAATCGTATCCAACCCCATTGAACCGACCACCAACAAGCTCATACTGCTGATCCTTTCATAAGTTCGTCGTAGCGCATTTTCGTTTGATGACGGCCCGTAGCCCTGCCCCCTTGTGGGGCAACAATGCATGCACGGACAACGCCCCACAAGGGGGCGGCGCTACTATTTCAGCTACATTTTCTCCGGCGCGCTGACGTTTAAGAGCCGCAGGGCATTGCGGAGTATAATACGCACGGCCTCCACCAAATGCAGGCGCGCTTGCGTCAAAATTTTATCTTCCGTCACGACGCGGTGGTGATGATAAAACTGATGAAATGTGCTCGCCAGCTCT
>CAYNDW010000841.1:0-3134 GCA_964395375.1 uncultured Cytophagia bacterium | reverse complement strand
AGGCAGATTTGCGCCAAGCCGGTTATGCCCGGCTTGAGCAACAAACGCAGGCGATATTCCGGCACTTCTTGCACGAGCCGCGCAATGATTTCCGGGCGCTCCGGGCGTGGGCCAACCAAACCCATCTCGCCGTTGAGCACGTTCCACAATTGCGGCAGTTCGTCGAGATGAAACTTGCGCAGCCAACGTCCGGACTTCGTGAGGCGCGGATCATTGGGCATCGCCCAGATGGGGCCGGTGCGGCGTTCAGCCTCGTGGCGCATCGTGCGAAATTTCCACAGGAAAAAAGTTTTGCCAAAAGCTTCTTGCCTGCGCCGCTCCACCGTTGCCACACGTTTTCCCGGATTGCGCTTGCGCCGCGCGTTGCGGCGATCACATCCGCTGCGACGTTGGCGATAAAAAACCGGGCCGGGAGAATCCAGCTTGATGAGCACGGCCAACACCAGCATGAGCGGCGTAAACAAGAGCAATCCTAAACTCGCGCCGAGCACATCCAAGCAGCGCAGCACGAGAGGCACGCTCATCCCCGCGATCCGTCCTAAAGCGGATCGCAAGGGTAAGGGCAAATTCCGACGCACGCGATACACTCGTTTTGCAAAGAAGATCGTTTCCAACCCAAAAAAGAGCACGCAGGTCAAGGCGTGTGGTTTGTTTGGGCATAGCTCCGCCTTCTCAACGCCAATGCCCACACCTCACAGGAGATTTCGTTTTGAGCTACTACTCGGAGCACAAAATAGGTTACATTGCAGACCTCTCGTGTTGTCATTCAGAAGGAATCTTTTTGAGCGCTCGGCAGTATCTCCAGCGAGTAAAAAGATTCCTACTGAATGACAGGCTAGGAGGAAAAGTATAACCTATATTTCGCTCGGAGTAATAAGAGAAAGTTTCCCATTATGAAAGTTGACGATCAAGAGCGGCAATGTTCAGCCACGGCCAAGCCGTGGCAGAGCAAAATCTGACTAACGCATTTGAAAATCAAAACTCATCAAGCTTCCGCCGCCGGCGCGACCTCGCGCAGCAGATGCGCTTCGACTTCCACGGCAACGCTGCGGCGCAACAGGTCGATCGAAACGATCACCCGCTTGCGGCGATGATCATTGCTGGTAACATAGCCGTGCAAGCCGGTCAGCGGCCCGGCAGTCACTTCCACGCGATCGCCTAAATTCCAATAGGCCACGTCTTCGACGGGCAAACTTGCGCCCAGCATCAAGCGCAGGCTCTCAACTTGTTCATCCGGAATCCACGAAAGCCGCGGCCACGGCTTGCCGACAATTTTGACCACACTCGTGGTTTGCAAAATATTCAAATGCGTGCGTGCTTCCATTTGCGCGCGCACCAGCACATATCCCGGCAGAGTATTCTTTTTAACTTTGCGCCGGCGCGCGCCCCATTGCGCGAGCACTTCATGCTCGGCCAAATAAGTGGTGAGGCCTTGCGCGCGCAAGCGCGTCTCCACTTGCCGCTCGTGGCGGCTTTTGCAATGCAGCGCATACCAATGTTCTTGGGTTATTTGAGAATAAGACATGCGTCACGCCTCTCGAATGCGAGCACCATTGTCCCTCGCGACCATTGCCTCCCGGCGGGCGGTGACGGGGGTTTTCCGGAGGCGCGTGTGAACGCGTCGTCATGCTCATGACGCGCGAAACATAACTTGTTTGGAAGTGCGCACGCTTGCAACAAAGTTTTTGCCTGCTGGGTGAAGACGATCCGGTTTATCAGTTAAACTTTACACTCATCAGACGGCGTTTGCGCATCAGCGCCGCGAGCGTATGCTCCAGTGTCGCTTGGGAGCTTGGGGTTTGTTCTCCGGCGAGGGCTTGGGCGTCGGCTTGCGGGTGTTCCGCACTTGCCAATACTCCGGCTGTGTTTGGTCGCGCTTCTTGCGCAACAATAAGAACAGCAGCAGCAGCAACAGTCCCAACAGCAGTAGCGCGGCTAACACCGGCATCCAATTCATGCGCTGCGCCGGTTTTATTTTTTTATTGCTGAGCGTGTCGGGCCAGACGGCCAATGCCACGGTATCTTCCGCGATGGAATCGAGCGGCGCAACATTCGGCGCCGCCAAGGTATCCGCGGCTTCAATCTGCACGCGAGGCTTACGCGGTCGCGTTGGCGTTTTCACGGGCGCTTCTTCTTCCACTACGGCCCCCAAATAAATCGGCATCAACTCCGCCAGCTCTTGCGTGGTGGCGGGGTGCATACGGAACGTGACGTTTTTCGCGACGGTGATCGCATCCGCAATGACGCTGCCTAACAAACGCGAGCCGGGCGCGAAAGCCACATGGGCTTCGGGCGCGAGCAGATTGCCAAGCAAAACCGCGCCCGGCCCGATTTCGATATCGCCTTTTTGCAGAACATTGAAATGCACTTGGGTCGTGCTTGCGCCTTCGGTTTGCGCCAAATGAACTTTGACATTTTCACCGAAGCCGAGGGTTTGCGTGACGTATAAAAAAGTCGGAGCCGCGGCATTTTCAAACACAATACGCGAGGCATTTTGCGCCGTGAATTTTTCAAAAAAATATTCACCGTTTTGCAGATGGAGCACGGCATTGGGCGCAAGGCGAACTTTGCCATAGGAACCCGGCGGCAACGCGGTCTCGGCGCTAAGGGTGAGACTTTCGCCCCCGGCTTCAAACGCGAGGCGGGGCAGCGGCACTTCCAGCACTTGCGCCGACTCAGATTTTCGGCCTTCGATTTTCGCATCGCCACGCAAAGTAAGCTTGCCGCGTGTCTTAATATTGCCCACAATCAAATTGTGTTCATCCACAACGATATTGCCGCCGGCAATGAGATCGCCGCGATGCACGCCGGGCAAACCCGGGGCAAACGTGATCGGTCCGTTGGCGTAAATATTTCCGGCGGAATTTTCGTTGCCGCCGAAATACACAAAATTCCGCGCGAGAAAAACATACGACGGCGAGGTGAGCGTGACTTGATCATAACCCACGGCCCCGGTTTTATCGGTTACGACTAAATTGTAAATCGTGGTGCGGCTAGGCCGCGCAATCGGATTCGCGAGCGTGTTATCGTTCAACCCGGTGAGCGGCGCCCAACGATAACGAAACGGCGCGTGTCCGCCAACCACCGTGGGATTGCCGCCCAAAGTGACGGCCTTACCCAGCTCCACGTCGCGA
>CAYNDW010000840.1:1354-3138 GCA_964395375.1 uncultured Cytophagia bacterium | reverse complement strand
AGGAGCAGATCGTACCTGAGCATCCCCTGATGTCGTCGTCAACGACGCTGCTTCTTCGAGGGTAGCTACCATGAACACAGGGCCGGTCGGTATGTTGATTGCGACGGCAGGGTTCGCCCCGTTCAAAAATGCTTCGATCAGAGCGGGATCGGTTCGAATTCCTTGAGGGTCCACTGCCCCGTCCGTGAGTACCGGTCCGGTGAACCCTAGCAGGTACCGGATAATGACCACAGCGTCAGTGAGTGCGTCCTCCGTGCCGTTGAGATCGACGTCCAACATCGCTCCGCGTACTCTGTCGAGGTAGGCCACAATCTCGTCCGGATCGGTTCGTTGCCCAGCCGGATCTACAACGCCATCCACTAAGGTCGCCCCAGTGAACCCAAATAGATAGCGCATGATCAGTATCCCATCGCTCAGAGCTCCTGCTATACCGCTCAGATCCACATCCAGATTGCCCGGGATAACGGTCAGCGACACCGTGGCTACCTCGGAAACCAGCGTCCCGTCGTTCGCGAAGAACGTGAAGCTATCGGACCCGTAGAAATCCAGACTCGGCGTAAACGTGTAGCCCCCGCCGGCTTGCACTGTCACGATACCGTGCGCCGGACCGGCGCCGATACCGAACGTCAATGGGTCACCATCAGGGTCGACTCCGATGAGCGTCCCGCTCACAGGCGTGTTCGCCTCGGTGCCGACCGAACCGTTGGATGCGACCGGCGCATCATTGACGCCTTGCACCAGAAGTCGAACGGTTGCAGAATCCGAGAGCGCGCCCTGTGCATCGCGTGCGCTGTAGGTGAAGGTGTCGGTCCCTGAAAAACTTGCATCAGGGAGATAGCTGAAGGTGCCATTGGCAGAAAACACGAGCGCACCGTGTGCGGGCCCACTCACGAGCACAGCAGTCAACGTGCCCTGGAAGTCGTCCACATCGCTGTCGTTCCCGAGCACTCCGATCTGGCGCAGAGGGATCGTCAATGACTCATCTTCGTTGAGAACATAGACATCGTCCTCTGCTCTGGGAGCATCGTTGACCGGATTGATGGTGATGACGACGGAGGCAAAGTCGGACGTGACCGTGCCATCGCTGACCGTAAAGGCAAAGCCGTCCTGACCGAAGTAATTCAGTTTCGGCACATAGGTGAATGCGCCGTTCGGCTGCAGAACGACTGTCCCCTGTCCCGGTTGCACAAAGACCTCGAAGGTCAATACGTCTTGATCGGCACTGATGGCCTGCAGCACACCAGTGAGCGCTTGGTCTTCATCGATGACAAACGCCGCCGGCACCGGAACCGGCACATCGTCTACCGGTAAAATTGTGATCACGAATGACTGAACCACAGATAAATCTTGTCCGCCGTTCGCCGAGCCTCCGTTGTCCATCAGACGAACCGTCACTGTAGCCTCGCCGAAGGCATCGGGGGCCGACGTAAAGGTGAGCGTCCCATTGGGTCCGATCGACGGCAACGCCGCAAAGAGGGCAGGATTGCTGCTGTCGACTAGGAACGAGAGGGTCTGAGTCCCTTCGTTCGCCGGTCCGGCAGAAATTCCGGTCGCCCAACCGGCAACCGTCTGCGGTCCGGCGTCTTCAAGGACAGTCTGGTCTGGTCCCGATATGAACGATGGAGCATCGTTCACCGAGAGGATCGTGATCGAAAATATCTGCGCAGCACTGGTATCCACTCCGCCGTTCGCCGTGCCTCCGTTGTCCATCAGACGAACCATCACTGTTGCCTCGCCGAAGGCATCGGGGGCCGACGTAAAGGTGAGCGTCCCATTGGGTCCGA
>CAYNDW010000840.1:0-1254 GCA_964395375.1 uncultured Cytophagia bacterium | reverse complement strand
ACGAGAGGGTCTGAGTCCCTTCGTTCGCCGGTCCGGCAGAAATTCCGGTCGCCCAGCCGACAAACGCCACAGGGCCTGAGTCTTCATTGAGGATGTGGTCCGGCCCTTTCACGAACGAAGGGACATCATTGACGGAAACAATCGAGATCGTCACCGTGACCACGTTGCTGTCGCCGGTCCCATCGTTGACGTGGTAAGTGAAACCGTCCGTCCCGTTGAAATGCGCATTGGGGGTGTAACTGAACGATCCGTTCTGGTTGAAGAGGAGCGTACCGTGAGCGACAGTTTCGACGACGCTCGCCGTCACGATATCACCATCCACCTCGATGTCGTTACCGAGCACCCCTGGCGCGGGTACGGTGAGCGCCCCATCCTCCAGGATCGCATATTGGTCATCGACGACCACGGTGGGATCATCCACCGGGGTGACGCCGATCTGGATCGTATCCGTCGTGATCAGCGGACCGCCGGCGCCGTTCCGCCCAAGGTCATCGGTCGTGACGATCAGGCTGGCCTCGCCTTTCGTGTCGTTGAAGTTCGGCGAAGGCACGAACACGAGTCCTTCCAGGAGATTGTTGATCGCCGCCACGGTGTCGGTGATCGACCGTGTGATGACATCCGTGCCAGGCTGGTCATCGAATCGCAGCGTGCCGTTGTTTGCCGTCAGGGTGATGGTGACATCATCGCTTGCGGCATCCACATCGCGAATGGTCAGCGCGTTGTCGCGCCGTGCCGAGAAGACAAGCTTGCTGTCCTCATCGACGCGCTGCGGCAAGCTGAACACATGCTCCGGTCTGTCGTTGACGGGGCTCACTGTGATCGTGACGGTCGCCGGATTCGAGTCCAGCTCGCCGTCATTTGCACGGTACGTGAAACTGTCGACCCCGTTGAAGTGAAGAGTCGGTGTGTACGTGAAGGAGCCGTCCGGACGGAGATTCAGTTCACCGTGCGTTGGTGGAGACACCAGCATGGCGGTCACCACGTCACCATTGGCGTCACCGTCATTCAGCAGGATACCCTGACTCGCCACCACTGTCAGAATCCTATCCTCGTCGAGAAGGTAGGCATTACCAGCCGCAACCGGCGCGGCATTCGGCATATTCGCGAAATCAACGTGCTGAGCGATTTCACCGGGGGCGGCAAAGAGAACCGTTCGGGGATTCGTACCGACTGCCGGCCGTAACCCTGGCGGATGGATCTCGACAATTCTATAGGTAACCGGACCACTCCCGACACCGTTGACGAGGCCCCTAA
>CAYNDW010000839.1:0-3139 GCA_964395375.1 uncultured Cytophagia bacterium | reverse complement strand
TCGCCGCGCAACTCGGCTGGATGCTCGATGCGATGGACGTGATGCTCTATGCTTTCGCGCTCAGCGCGATTCGCACCGAGTTTCAACTCAGCGGCGCAACCGCGGGCGCATTGGCCTCCGCAACTTTGCTTGCTTCCGCGTTCGGCGGCATTTTTTTCGGATGGCTCGCGGATAAAATTGGCCGTGCTCGCGCGCTCGTTTACGCGATTCTTGTCTATTCCTTCTTCACTGCAATGACGGCCTCCGCCGCAAATTTTGCGGAGCTATTGTTGTGGCGTATGCTCGTGGGCATCGGTCTCGGCGGCGAATGGTCTGCCGGCTCCGTGCTCGTCGCGGAAACGTGGCCCGCGGAGCATCGCGGCAAAGCGCTCGGCCTCATGCAATCCGGTTGGGCCATTGGCTATATCCTCGCCGCAATTCTCTCTGCGACAATTCTGCCCACGCATGGTTGGCGCTTGCTCTTCGTCATCGGCATCGCTCCGGCCTTCCTCACGTTTTGGATTCGCAAACACGTGGCCGAGCCGGCGATGTGGCGCGAGCATAGAAAAAAATCTTCCGCGCCGACTTTTAATTCCTTTCGCACGATCTTCCAACCGCCCTATCTACAAACCACGTTGCGCGCAAGCTTGATCACGACCAGCGTGCTCTTCGCCTACTGGGGTTTGTTCACGTGGCTGCCCACCTTTCTCGCTTCGCCGATCGATGCCGGCGGTGCGGGTTTGACGCTGGTGAAAAGTACGATGTGGATTATCCCCATGCAGATCGGCGCGTTTCTCGGCTACACCCTCTTCGGTTTTCTCGCCGATCGCTTCGGACGCAAGCCCGCATTCGTTTTCTTTTTGGTTGCCGCGGCCATACTTGCGCCGATCTATGGCGCGTTCGCGCGCAGCGAAATTTCATTGCTGCTCCTCGGCCCGCTGCTCGGATTTTTCGGCCACGGCTATTTCAGCGTGTTCGGCGCGTTGCTCGCGGAGTTGTATCCCACTGCGATTCGCGGCCTCGCGCAGGGCTTGGTGTATAATGTCGGCCGCGCGTTTAGCGCAATCGCGCCTTTTACCATCGGCGCGCTCGCGGACAAGTTTGGCATCGGCAGCGCGCTCGCGATCACTTCGGCGTTCTTCCTCGCCGGCGCGTTTTTGATGAAGCTCTTGCCGGAAACCAAAGGCCGCGCGCTTTATCATGATGAGCTGCGCTCGTCGTGACGCTTTCACGCGTTGGAGTTTCATGAACATAAACTGCTCAACACAACAACGTTTCGGCCGGCGCGTCTCCACATTGTCATGCTGTAAGAACCTTCCCTCGTGCTCGGCACATTTCTGAATAATAAAATGCGTATCGAGCACGAGGGAAGGTTCTTACAAAATGACAAATTGAAGCGAGTTCCTCACCAACCTCTCGCAGTCATGGTAACGCACCTCTCCATCGACCTCAACGCCGATCTCGGCGAGCAGCCGCATGCGATGCTCGGCGGGAGTGAAGAAAAAATCATCCGCATGATCTCCAGCGCGAACATTGCCTGCGGCGGTCACGCGGGCGATGAAAGCACGATGGCGCAAACACTCGCTCTCTGCGCGCAACACCAAGTAAGCTGCGGCGCGCATCCGAGTTTTCCCGACCGCGCCAACTTTGGCCGCAGCGAGATGCCCTTGACCGCGAACGAAGTGACGGCTTGCGTGTTTGAACAAGTGCGCGCACTCGGCCGCATTGCCCAGGCGCAACACGTCGCATTGCAGCACGTGAAGCCGCACGGCGCCCTGTACAATCTTGCGGCAAAAAACAAACGCATTGCAGAAGCCATTGCTTTGGGCGTTGCGCGCTGGAGCCGCGATTTAGTTTTGGTGGGATTGGCGCACTCCGCGATGCTCGAAGTGTGGCAAGCGCTGGGGTTTCGCATTGCAGCCGAAGCTTTTGTGGATCGCGTTTATGAGGCGGATGGAAGCTTGCGCAGCCGCGCGCGCACGGAGGCGCTGATTCAATCTCCTGAAGCCGCGAGCGCCCAAGCTTTGCGCATCATCACGGGGCAAGGTGTGATTGCGAGCAACGGCGTGGTTGTGCCGGTGCATGCCGAGACGCTTTGCATTCACAGCGATACGCCCAACGCCCTTGCGTTGCTTACGGCCCTGCGCGCAAAATTAAACGAAGAGAACATTGCGGTCGCGGCATTTTCAAAAAAGAAAGGCTTTATATGAAAGATTCGCGCAAGCGCTACGCGCGTTTTGAAGAAATCGATTGGAGCACGTGGCAACCCGAACAGCGCGCCACGCTCGTGTTTGTAGTTTGCGCGGGCCGTGTGTTGCTCATTCACAAAAAACGCGGCTTGGGCGCGGGCAAAATCAACGGCCCGGGCGGCCGCATAGATCCCGGCGAGACGGAATTGGCATGCGCGGTTCGCGAAGTACAAGAGGAGTTGCGCATCACGCCGGTTGGTTTAGAACCAAGCGGCGAATTGTTCTTTCAATTCACCGACGGGCTTGCCATTCACGTCACGGTGTTCAAAGCCGCGGGCTACGTGGGCGAGCCGGAGGAAACCGAAGAAGCCAAGCCGCTGTGGGTTGCCGAGAATGAAATTCCCTACGAGCAAATGTGGGCCGACGATCGGCTATGGATTCCGCTTATGCTGGCGGGTAAAAAATTTGAAGGCCGATTTTTATTTGATGAGGATGCGATGCTCGGGCATGAGTTGAAAATAGGTTCGTCGTAATGCCTTCAGGCGTTTGCTGCTTGGTCCCAACGGAGTATGGAAACGAAAACAAAACTGCCCTCGCCCTGTCATTCAGACAAAAAAAACTTTTAAGCACCGGTGTCAGCGCCCAGTGCCGAAAAAGATTCCTGCTGAATGACAGCCACAAGAAGGTAGCGATAGAATTTGAAACTCAAAACAACCCTAGCTGCGCATTGGGCTCTCGTTTCGCGCCGGCCCATGCCGGTAAATCGGCAATCTCCGGCGCGAGTTTGCGCACCAAACCGTGAAAGTAACGCGCAAGATACGGCGCCTCGATATCGTTCGGCGCGTGCATGAAAATGTGTGGACGTATGCCTGCCGCAACCCAATCCACCACGCGCTGCGCCCATTCCGCAAGCAGCGCGAGATTATTTTCCACAATCGGATCGCCGACAAATCTCACAAACGGCATTTCGC
>CAYNDW010000838.1:0-3143 GCA_964395375.1 uncultured Cytophagia bacterium | reverse complement strand
CGTTCGGGCGTAATGCCTCAGTTATTGGTGGAAAACGTAGCGCAGACATCTTGTCCAATGTCACTAACTTTTTGCGATCTGGGCTTTGAGTTTTTGGCGATATTTTTTCCGTGCTTTCTTGCGGTCGCCGACGAGAACCGGATAAGTTCGTGGCCGCGTTCGCACCGCGCGTGGCTCCAAGCGCTGGACTTTGCGCTGCGGCAGTTTGCATTGGCGTAAGCGCAACAGCAGACGCCGAAGAACTTCTGCAAGATGTTCGGGAGTATCTGTCGCGCGGAGTTTAATCAGTTCTAGCCGGAGCCGTCGCCAACAACGCGTAAAGCTCAAGGTGAGAGGTGAAATTTTTTCCTTCACGGCGGCGGCTTCCGCCATACTCGCGCGAATCAGATTATAGGTGAGCAGGCCACTGTAAAGCTCTTTGCGCACACTATCGGGAGATTTGCCTTTCAACTCTCCCAATTCGAGTTGTTCTTTCACATAGCGCAAATTCAACTCCACGTGCCCACGCAAGCCATACAATTCACCCAGCACCTCGACGGTATAAACCGTCGGATCCAAAAGCGTGGTAAATAAAAAAATCTTCAGCGGACGAAAACCTTTGCGCTCCACGCGATAACACACGACCCGTCCTGGAATCGGAGCGGTGGACATCTCCGCGTTGACTTGATCTTGCCGGCTTGGGGACCAGTTGACCGGCACATCGTCACCCGCACGCAAGAACCGTCCCGCGACTTTTCGGGCGCGTGCGCCTGTGAGGCGAAAGAGAGGGTGTTGTTGATGATGCCGTGCGGCTTGAGCGGTCGCGAAGATGCCAAAGTTTCTATCGCCAAGCAGCACCGTGTTCGCTTCAAGCTGGCCCATGATTTCAGTCGCGCATTTTTGTTCGCTGGTGGTAACCGGCGTTTCGGCGAAGGCCAACACCGCGCCGCTGTGCAAACAGAAAGCGCCGACGCCGCGAATTTGTATCCAATAATGCTCGCCATGTTGATTGTGAAGAACGCCATAGTGTTTGCGCAGCGCCTTTGTTGGTCGCGTTCGAAAGATCGTCCCATCCAGCAACGCCACCGGATGATCATGCCAACGCGCGACCGTTTGTTGGCTCGCTTGGGCCGTGTGGCTGACCGCCTCGGTTAAAACCGACAACGGGAAACGCTGTTGCCCTTTGCTATAAGCCGCAGTGCTTTCAGATTGGATGCGCTGCGAGATCGGGCGTTTCGCATCCGGGCTTAAGTGATCCGCGGCGCCGCTCTTGACATGAACGAGCACTTCATCTTGCGTGTGGTCTGCGTTCAGTCGTTGATAGATCAAACACCACAGCAGAACCAGAGGCGTAAAAATTCTTTGATAAAACTGCTTTTCACTTTTGTCGACTAATTGCTGAATGTAGGAGCAGGGCAAAAGCTTGCAAAAAATCGGCAGCAGTGTGGCGGCATCATAAAGAGGCTTCGTCGGAGCATGATTGGTTTTCATGCTCATTTAATAAAAAAATCAACGTAAAATTCAAGATGGCCTTTTGTCCTCTGGGGTGAATTTGTCCTCTAGTGCGGAAAATTATTTGGCCATTTGAAAAGTTAGTGACATTGGGGGCGAAGGGTGAGGAGTGAAGGGCGGAGAAAGAAAGCTCGCCCGTCACCTCTCGCCTTTCACCCTTCGCCTTTCACCCTTCACGCTTCACCCTGCGCTTTCGCACACGTAAGCGCAGCGCTTGTTCAATGAAGAAATTGAGATGCTCCGTTTGAATATCTTTCGCGCTGCGATAGGTGAGCTGCCGAACTTGTTTGCCTTCTCCTTCCAATACGTTGAAGGGATCATCGAGCAAAACGCCGAACTCGAAGACGAGCTTCACGTGATCCTCAAACGGAAAGATGCCGCAGAAATAACCGCACCCGGGATCGCGATAGCCGATCGCATGCCAACCGGGATAGGCGACTTCCAGTGCCTCCGGCGCCGCAGCGCGAATGAGTTTGCGCAAGCGCGCGGCAATACGTCGCATCGCCGGCGTGTGCCGCGCGAGAATATGCTCCGGCATGATTGCGCGCTTTGCAGCGCGCGGGTTTGTGCGTTGGTTCATGTGAGACAGTTTCCTGCTTATGAGTTTTGTTTGACGGTCAAGAAATGAAAGCTCGTAGTAGCGCCTGATTCTATTAAAAGTGAAGTCTCTGCTTTTAAAGCAAAAAATTCCCAACGAATAAAATCGGCCAACGGATGAAAAACTTTAGGCTGTGATCCATTGGCAGCTTTTATCAGTTGGGCATTTATTTTGGCTGCGGCTCGTCCGCGTTGCGAAATTTGACGAGCAAAATCGGTAACGAGGTGCGCCCCTCAAAACGTGGCATTCAGCAGGATTTTTTTAAGCACTGGGCAGTATCGCCAGCGAGTAAAAAGATTCCTTCTGAATGACAGCTTGTGGAGGGGATTACCGAATTTGAAAGTCAAAACTTATAAGGAGCGACTACGAACGCCATGCTAAAGGAGCCACTACGAACGCCATCCTCAGGAGCCTTCATGCCCTTCGAATTTTTCCTCCGCAGCCGCCGCGTCGTCACGCCTAACGGTTTGCGCGCCGCGACGATCCATATTCAAAACGGCATTGTGGCCGAGGTGATGAGTTACGAGCACAATGCGAGCGCGGCTCCGTTCGAAGATGTTGGCGAGCTCGTCGTTATGCCGGGTGTGGTTGATATTCACGTGCATCTTAACGAGCCGGGCCGCACGGAATGGGAAGGCTTTGAAACCGGAACGCGCGCCGCGGCTGCGGGCGGCGTGACCACGCTCGTCGATATGCCGCTCAACAGCACGCCGGTTACGACGACAGCCGCAGCTTTGCAAGAAAAACGCAAAGCCGCAAGTAAAAAGCTTGGGGTGGATTGCGGCTTTCATGCGGGCCTCATACCGGGCAATCAGCATGAGTTGGAAGCGATGATAAAAGATGGAGCGCTCGGTGTGAAAGCTTTTTTGGTGCATTCCGGCATCGAAGATTTTCCGAATGCGACCGAAGCGGATTTGCGCGCGGCGATGCCGATCATTGCGAAGCACGGCTTGCCGCTGCTGGTTCACGCCGAGCTCGAGCACGCTCCCGCAACGGCTTGGCCGTTGCATCAATCACCTCCGAAATCTCACGACATGAACGAGTTTGAAAACCA
>CAYNDW010000837.1:0-3153 GCA_964395375.1 uncultured Cytophagia bacterium | reverse complement strand
GGCCAAAAACGCTTCAAAAGCGGACGGGAATTGAGATGTTTGGGCCAGAGATGACTCCGGTATTCATTGGCGGCTGCGGACGAAGCGGCACCACGCTGCTCGGCTCGGTCCTCGGTGCGCACAGCGATTGCCTGTGCGTACCCGAA
This sequence comes from uncultured Cytophagia bacterium, assembly GCA_964395375.1. Lineage (GTDB taxonomy): Bacteria > Zhuqueibacterota > Zhuqueibacteria > Zhuqueibacterales > Zhuqueibacteraceae > JABWAN01. The sequence continues at coordinate 3,007 of CAYNDW010000837.1, read as the reverse complement.
TCGCCGTTCAAGACTGACATTTTGCGATTCTTTGATCCAGCCACGACCGACAGCCGCCGGCTGCTCGCCGCAATTCTGGAGACTCGGCGTTTCAAACTCTGGGGACTCGATTCGGCAGCACTTGCCCGATCATTGGGCGAGACGATTCAGTCGTACCCGCAGGGCCTGATGTGGCTGGTTGCCAAATATGGTGAATCCGTCGGCAAGCAGTCGCCACGAGTTTGGATCGATCACACACCCGCCAATGTTCGATCCGCAGTGACGCTGTCGGAACTGTTCCCGCAGGCGAAGTTCATTCACATCGTGCGCGACGGTCGCGGCGTCGCCGCGTCGATCTTGCCACTTGACTGGGGGCCCAACACGATCGACGGCGCGGCCGAGTGGTGGACGGAATCCGTGGCTTACGGTTTGGCCGCGGAATCGTGGGGCGGCAGTCAGCGGATTGTGCGTGTGCGATACGAAGACCTCGTTTTGAATTTCGAGGCGACCGTCAAATCGCTCTGCACGTTCTTGGACCTGGATTACCAATCATCCATGCTCATGGCCGATGGCTTTAAGGTATCCGGCTACACGACTAACCAGCACTCCCTGGTCGGCACAGTTCCGCAGCCCAGCCGCGTGAATGCGTGGGAGCGGTCGCTGACTTCCCGCCAGATCGAGATCTTCGAAGCGATCACCGGCGAGCTGTTGCGGTACTTGGGCTATGAACTCAAATTCGGCCTGAAAGCCCGCAAGGTGACGCGAGCCGAGAAGTGGTTGTTTGCGATCCAAGAAATGTACAGCAAGAAACTCGTGAACAAGGTACGGCTTAATCGCCGCCGCGCCGTCGCTTCCTAACTGTGGGGCAGGCTTCCAGCCTGTCGTTGTCTTCCAAATCCATCAATGACAGGCTGAAAGCTTGTCCCACGGCTACGATTACGCGGCCACCTTGGCGGCGCATTGAAGATAGGAATCGAGCAGTGGGCAGTGGGCGTCGGCGATCACCGTCGTCAGGTATCGGCAGTCGTCGGGGCTCAGGTAATCGGCGTAGCCGCCGACTTTTCCGCGGCGGACTTTGAATGATTCGCCGTCTTTTGCGTTGCCTGGCGTGAGGACTTGCCGTTTGAAGTGGCCCGTCGCTTCGAGTTTCTTCATGTTGTCGAACCTGCCGAATTCGATGGCAGCGTCGAGCATCTGGGAATCCACATCGCGCACACTCATAAACTCCAGCACCGACTTCAGCGCGGCCTGCGGATTGGCGTGCATGTCTTCGTAGCGCACGAGCAGGAAACTCGCGGGCACGTGGCGGTTTTGGTGCCAGGCGCTGTAGAACTTCACGCATCGCTCGATGCCGTAGTGCTCGCTGCGAACGAAATCGGAGATAGGGCCTTGATATACGTTGATTCGCTTGGTGGCCTGAAAGTAACACGACACCATCACGTCGCGCGGGTCACGCACCAGCAGGACCACCTTCTTGCCGCGATATTGTAGCTTCGACGACTCGATCGCACGGAAATTCGACTCCTCACGCATGCCTGAGCCATCGTGCGTGAACTTCGTCGGCAGCACGCCCGCAATGCTCGTCGCCCGAAGCGTGTCCAGCATGTGAGTCGGATCTACGCCGAACCGGTCGCACAGCACCTTGCCGACGAGCAACCGCAGCCACGTGCGGCCGCTCTTCGGATAGGAAATGATGAACGCCTGCGGCGCGCGGCGATGCCGCCAATTGGTGATCTTTTTCTTAACGGTCTCGACAAAGCCGATCATTTCGGATGCCTTTCGTTCGAGGGGCGACGAGACGAAGCGGTTGCGATTGACTCGTTCTACGCCGCCGCGGCCGCCTTATTCCAGCACGAGAGGTTGACGCCCAATTCGCGGGCCAGGCGTTCGTTCGGTTCGGCGTAGTAGTCGGCCAAGAAGTCGTAAGTTGCAGGGCGGGCGCGGAAACTTTCTTGCGGCAACCGTTTGAGGATCGGTTGCAGGACGCGCCGCACCGCCGGTACGTAGTACTTCAGCACCAGCTCCGTGCGGCATAGCCTCTGGTTCTCTTTGCTGTGCACCGTTTGAAACTGAAACGCCGGATCGATCCCCAGAAAACTGCACAACCCGGTCAGGCACGTGCTGGGGTGCTGAATCACATCGCGCTCAAACACGAGTATCCGCATCTGCTCGCGCGGGAAGTACCGCAGCCAACGCTGAATCTGGTCGCAATAGAGACCTCGTTCCAAGAGGCCCAGGCCGCGCGTCCGGGCGGGATCGCAGCCGGTCAACGCCCGATCGATATCGGTGAACGGCGGTAGTTTGCCTGATCGAATCGAATGATTGAAATGCGAGATCGCGCGAGTCACCGGGTTGCGGAGCACGGCGATGAGTCGCACGCCGGGCAGAATCTCCCGCACGCGCCGCGGCACGATGTCCGGATCGCCGCCGCCCATTGCGGAGAACTTCTCGCCCCACAGATACGACGGCGTCTTCTCGCCGATCGCCTTCTTCCCGATCGCGTCGCGAAAACACCGCTCGTACCACTCGACGCCGCGCGCAAACCGCTGCGGGTTGTCGAAGAAGTACGTGCCGTGTACCAGGAACACCTCGGGATGCTGTTGCAGCCGGTGCGACACCCAGGTCGTCCCGGACTTCTGCGCCCCGATGATGAGAAAGTTTGGTGCAGGCATTTGAAACTGCGACCCGTCAGAAGAAATTCTGTTCCGCGCGCGAGGCCGATAAAGAGGCGGGGATATATCGCATCTTTCAGAATGAGTCAAGCAACCTCTAGCTCGGCTGGAGCTGGTGCAGCTTGTTGTACAAGGTCTTCAGGCTGATGCCGAGTTCGCGGGCCGCGGCCGGTTTGTTCCCCTGGTGTTTTTCGAGCACCGTGAGGATGTGCTCCATCTCAATGTCGCGCAGAGACGGCGCGGAACCGAGGGAGGTCACGGCCGGTGGTTTGCGGGACGGGGAGCGGAATTGATGCGGCAGGTGATCGGGTGTGATCGTGCGACCGCCGGAGAGGATGGCGGCGTGTTCGATGACG
>CAYNDW010000836.1:0-3176 GCA_964395375.1 uncultured Cytophagia bacterium | reverse complement strand
TTGACTCTGTTTGCTCCGTGTTCATCTTTTTGGTTCCGGCTCGTCCGGGTTGTGGTAACACGCCCTCCAAGAATGACAAAGCGTATTTTTTTGATCAAGCCACCGAGCTTAACGTTTTGGCATAAGCCTCGAATGGCGATACGTAAAAGCCAAACCAATCAACCCCAATTGCGCCATCATCCCCGGCGCGAGCACGGGCGGGACCGTTGCGCCTTGCAGCACTTCTGAAAACAATTGCCAGCCGCTCAAATCCGTCTGCATTTCGAGTTTGAATTCCACTTTGGCTTGATAGTGCAGCACGCTGCCAACGACACCGCTGAGGACAAACAGCAGCATGAGCATTTGAAACCCGCGCAGCAACACGCGCCAGCGCAATATGGCATAGCCGAGCAACATTAGCAAGCTGCACAAAATAAGCACGAGCGGCGCCCATTGCCACGCATCTTCCGTATGCCCGAGCAACAACAACTCCGCGCCCGTGCCGAGCGCGCCGAGGAGAAAGATGGCGAGGAGGAAGGTTCGCAGGTTTGCGAGAAGGGTGAGGTGGTTGTGCTTTTCGGCCACGGGATTATTGGATTGAAACGTTAATCTCAACACCCGCACGTTTGATATCGCGTATGATGGGCAAGTGCTCGTCGGCGAACTCTCGCGGCGAAAAACAAATCGGCTCTAGATCGACGTTGAAACGCATGGCGCGGTGAAAGACCATTTTGTTCAACGTAAAAGAATTTGAGGAAGTGATCGCCGGGGAGATCAGCGCCACATCGATGTCCGAATAGTCTTTGGGATGGCCGGCAGCATAGGAGCCAAAAAGGTACGCGCGCTCGACCGGAAAATCTTTGTGCAAATTCGCGACGAAGGTGCGAATCAGCGTGATGATTTCATCTTTTGAATAAGCCATGTGATGAGATCCTTCGTTTTGTGCAAATAGATTCTCGCTTCATGTTTGCCGATGGTTTTGGCTAGATTGGCTATAGTCTCTTTGTACCGAGCATTCAAGTAGTATGCACTCAAGTCATCAATGAAAACACCCTGCTCTTCATTAAGCTCCGGCAAGAGCTCGGCGAATGAGGCGAGCTTCGAGAGATTGTGAATGGGTTTGACTTCTTTCCCTAGTAGGCTCAAGAGAGCTTTCAGCGTTTTCTCGACGGCTTGCTGGCACATGAAAACCACGTACAGATAGCGCCCGGTTTTGAGCATGGCGCGGGCCGTCTCCAAGTCGTATTCGACTCTTTCCAGCCAAACGTTTACTGCCGGCGACCACTTTCCTTTGATTGCGTTGCGTTTCATCCGCTTTTCTCATGGTTCGTTTCAACCAGCGCCAATATACCGTGATTTGCTCATGATTACAAGCGCGTGTCCTATCTTTTTCGCCGTTTTCATCGCCCACGCGTTTTTCCCCAAAAAAAATCGAAGCCGCTCTCCCGCAACAGCGGGATCGCTCTGTAAAAGCAAAAGCGTCTACAAAGAAAAAAATCAAAAAAAGAGTCGATTGTCCTCAACGCACTGCACAGACGTCGGAGAAGCTGTTAACTTCTCGGAGGCCGCAATAACCGAAACTGAAACTAACTGCCCAAACTCTGCCCTTGTGGTCCTGATCTACCGTCCAAATCGACTCTTGGGCTCGATCAAAACTCTTATCGATATACAATTCTACGTTCTTTTTCTCATGCTCCACCAAAGACATTGCTTCCTCAAGTGTCGGCAAACGCCAGTCTTTAAAGCCCGCAAAGCCTTGGCTGTTCAATTCCAGAATGTATTTTTCCGTCGCCGCAAAAGAGATATATTTTGAATAGCCACCATATTGCCACATCAAACTTGTGGTGTGGTCTAGCACGACTTTGTCACTATCGCGGATAATTGTTTCGTAGTCGTGTTTGATCCCCCTGCCCTCTTTATTCCAATCACTGGCAAAAAAATCCTTATCTACAAGCATAGTTTTAACATCGTTACCCGAAAGCTTTGCTGGCTTGGCACGCAGAGGCTTCATTTTCGTAAATTCGGTGCGCAAAATTTTGTTTTCTTCCGTCAGCTTGTTGTTCGCAACGGTCAGAGTTTGCAGTTGCTTTTGCAAAGTCACCGATTCGGTTTTGGCATTCAGGTTTTGTGCTTGGTTCCGTAATTCGCGCTGTTAAGGTTTCATATTCATGCTGGAGTTTTTCGAACTCACGTTGCAAAGCGTTGAACTTAGGCAAAGATAGTGCTGTCTCGGGTGGCATGAAATCTTGTACAGGATTGCTCGGCTCTTGCTGCCATTGTTCAAGGTTTTTCAGTGTGCCGACAAGTTTTGTCATTAGGTCTTTCATGCCTTCCAGCGTTTGTTGGTATTGAATGCAACGATAATCGCTCACGTCGAAAGGCAGCTTGTGCCCCTGTTGAATAATCATAATCGTCTTGTTGTCAATCGCGTGCGCCACGCCCATTTCATAAAACACGTTGGGATTCCAATGCGTGAGAGCTGCAATGACAGCCTCACTCAGAAAAATATTCTGAATGATCTTCTTGTTGATGTTGAACATACCCTCAAGCTCGTCCACGCGTAGCGAGCAAAAAACGGACTCTTCGCACGCAGGTTTGATCGCGCTCTGATAAACCTCCATCATGTCGTCCTGAAACGGCATGATCACGAAACAGAGTTTGTCACTCATCAGTTTCCCTAAAGAGTTTTTCAAGTTCAGCGAGCACGATCCCCAAATCTTTGCGCGGGTCGCCGATGAGAGGAGATTCGACGACCTCGCCCTCTTTCGTGTGGTAGTGATGCGGATGCGAGCTTAAATGCGGAAAGTGTTCTTTATTATCCCAACGGCACAAAGGTTCTTCCTCAAAAACCTGATAGGCGTAATCCCAGTGCGGATGATTGTAGTAAAGCCGGATTTGCAAGGTGAGAACGGAAAAGATCGTCGCTCTGATTTTGCAGGAGAATTACTTCGCGGAGAAAAATGCAGTCTCAACGATGCGAATATTTTCACAGAAGCCGCAGTTCTCTAGCAGTGCAACAAGCTCGGCCAACAATGCACTCAGCGTGTTCATGCTGCGCTTGTTCCTTTAAGGCCAAGCCAACTGCCCAACATTTCCGTGGCAATCTTCCAATCCAAAGCGTCTTCTTCTTCCAGCATGAACTTCTTTTGCAGAGCCGGTTGGCCGGCGAGCTGTTTGGCGCGCTCGTTCAAATAGGC
>CAYNDW010000835.1:0-3178 GCA_964395375.1 uncultured Cytophagia bacterium | reverse complement strand
TCGGTGTTATCAACGCCGACGTGTTTCGCTAAAAGCGAATAAGCTTTTGCAAAATTTTCAAAGCGCTGTCGCCAACGAATTTCTTTTTGATTCATAATTCTGCTCTTTTCATTTATGGCCGTTAAAAGAAATATAGCATGATTCGTTGATCGCGCCAAGACATTTTATGCAACGCAAAATTGTGTTGCGCCGAGTTGTTCGCACCTTATAGGATACTCGCATGGTCGCCTCGCAAGAACGCCTCGTGTCGCTTGATGCTTTTCGCGGCCTCACCATTGCCGGCATGATTCTCGTCAACAATCCCGGCAGTTGGAGCCATGTTTATGCGCCGCTATTGCACGCGCCGTGGCATGGCTGCACGCCCACCGATCTCGTGTTCCCATTCTTTCTTTTCATCGTCGGCGTGGCCATGCCGTTCTCTTTTTCAAAACGATTGGAGCACGCGGAAGATCGCCGCAAGGTTTATCTGCAAATTCTCAAACGCAGCCTCATCCTCCTCGGCCTCGGTTTGTTTCTTTCCGGATTTCCTTTCTACAAACTCGCGACCTTGCGCCTGCCTGGCGTGTTGCAACGCATCGGCATCGTTTATGGCCTCGCATCCGTTATCCTGCTGAACACCAAGCCGCGCGGCCAAGCGGCAATTGCGGCATTGCTCTTACTGGCCTATTGGGCCGCAATGGCATTGATTCCCGTGCCGGGTTATGGCGCGGGCGATTTGTCAATGGAGGGCAACCTCGCCGCGTTTGTCGATAATGCGCTGCTGCATGGCCACATTTGGAAACCCACGTGGGACCCCGAAGGCTTGTTGAGCACGATCCCGGCGATTGCAACGACGCTTACCGGCGTGCTTACCGGACATTTCTTGCGCTCGGGCAAAGAGAAAAACGTCATCGCCGGCTGGCTCTTCGTTTATGGCTGGGCCGCGATTTTCGCCGGACTCGTTTGGAACATTTGGTTTCCGCTCAACAAAAGTTTGTGGACGAGTTCCTACGTGCTCTATACGAGCGGCGCGGCGTTGCAGCTTTTCGGCGTGTGTTATTGGCTGATTGACGTGCAAAATATTCGGCGCTGGGCCAAGCCTGCGATCATCTACGGCACCAATGCGATTGCAGTTTTCGTGCTATCGGGATTGGTCGCGCGCGGATTAACTTTGATCAAATGGGAACAAGCTAGCGGAGAGAGTATTACGCTCAAAACCTGGCTTTATCAAAACGCGTTTGTAGCTTGGGCGGGAGCGTTGAATGGCTCGCTGGCATTCGCGCTCACGAATGTTTTGCTCTGGCTTGGCGCAATGACGATTCTTTATCGCCACCGAATTTTTATCAAAATATGAAGAACGTGATGAACCTTTTCTTTTCCGAACTCCGCAAAGAATATCAACAACAAACATTGCACGAAGCTGACGTCGCGGCCGATCCTATCGCGCAATTTCAAAAATGGTTCGAACAAGCCGTAGCCGCGCAAGTGGCGTATCCCGAAGCCATGACGCTCGCGAGCGCGACGCGCGAGGGCAAACCCTCCGCGCGCATTGTATTGCTCAAAGGCGTAGACGCAAGCGGCTTTTCTTTTTTCACCAATTATGACAGCCGCAAGGGCCGCGAACTAGTGCAGAACCCGCACGCGAGTTTGGTGTTTTGGTGGAATGAGTTGGAACGGCAAGTGCGCGTGGAAGGCCGCATCGAACAAGTTTCCGCACAAGAGTCGAATGATTATTTTCGTGTTCGTCCGCGGGGCAGCCAAATCGGAGCGTGGGCCTCGGCGCAAAGCGCGGTGCTAGCAAGTCGCGAGGTGTTGGAACAAAGTGTAAACGCGGTTGAAGAAAGATTTGGCGAGGGCGAAGTGCCGCGCCCGCCGCATTGGGGCGGCTTTCGTCTGCTCCCGCACACGATCGAGTTTTGGCAAGGCCGGCGCAATCGCTTGCATGATCGCATCCGTTATCGTTTGCAGAATGACGGCGCATGGTTGCTTGAAAGGCTAGCGCCGTAGTTATGCTTGGGCTGCGTTATTCGCCCTCGCCGCAAACGCTTCTCCCCGCCACGAAAATCCCGCGAACTGCGCACGGGTGGAAAAATAGACGACATAAAACGGATGCACCAGCGCGGCGAGCGGGAAGTAGCGCAACACGTCCTCCTCGCCAAACCATTGCGCCGCTTGCTTCAAATAAAAAAACTCAAAACCCGCCTTGCTCAATCCACACACCACGGTAAAGAAAAATATTTTCATCTCACCAAAACTCGCGGCGAGTATCCCTCCGCACAAAAAAAGATTGAGCAAATAAACCGCAGCCAGCGCGAGCGACACACCCAATTTATAATGCCGCCCTTTCGAGGCATAGCGCGTGCGTCGCGCCTGCAACTCTTTCCATGAACGCGGCGGATGCACCGGCACATGCGCCGCCGCATGTGCGACAAATTTGATTTGCCCAACGCGCTGCTCATGCATCTTGTGCAAGAGCAGATCATCATCGCCGGAAATCCAATGCGCAATCCCCTCGAAGCCATTGATCGCAAAATAGGCAGAGCGCCGATATGCGAGATTGCTGCCCGTGCAAGTGAGCGGCCGCTCGGCCCCGATACTGCCCGCCGCCACCGCGGCGAGTGAAAAATATTCCAGCGCCAAAATGTTCTGCCACAAATTCGCGCGCGGATGATACGGCGAATAACCACACACCATTGCCACGCCGTCCTCGAATTGCCCCACGATTTCAGCAACCCAATTCGGCCCCGGCACGCCATCGGCGTCCGTCAACACAATGATCTCGCCGGTCGAATGGTGAATCGCATTATCCAGCGCGCGCTTCTTCGGTGCGAAATCAGAACGCGTGTCTTCAATGCGAAAATACTTGGCATGGGAATGTTCTGTCACAAAGGCTTGCAGTAACGCTCTCGTGCGATCCGTGGAGCGATCATCAACCAAGCAGATTTCTAACTTGTCGAGGGGATAATTTTGCTGGGCAAGCGCGGGGAGCAAGCGCAGTAGATTTTCTTCTTCATTGCGCGCGCACACGATGATCGTTGCGGTGAGAAGTTTCTGTCCGCGCGCGGGAGGTGCAGTCGAACTTGCGCGCTGCAATCCGCGCTTGAGCCAGAGCAAGCCAAGGACGTAGAAGAGCGCGAGCAGTGCTAGCAAGTTCAGAAGGGCGGCCATGCGGGATTGATTTCCAACAAACTTAATCTTG
>CAYNDW010000834.1:0-3179 GCA_964395375.1 uncultured Cytophagia bacterium | reverse complement strand
CCGCCTGATGCTGTAAGCATCAGGCTAAAAGGTGTAAGCGATCTAAAGATCGCTTACACCGATTGGGTGGCAGCCCCGCTTGCGGGGCTTGCATCTCCTAGCCTGATGCTTCAGCATCAGTCGATGGCAGGCGAGATCATTCGTGCAAAACTCAGGTACCAAAAACTTTCCTCGCCGTGGCGTTTGGTTTCTCTCGCATGATTTATTATCTTGGCTGGCGCAATCACTCCTCGGCTGCTCACCTCATCAACTTGAAAGCACCATGCACGATCAAATTCGGAAGCCTGCGATTTTAGTCACCGGCGCGAACGGCGAAATGGGCCACGGCCTCATCACGCGCCTGGCCGAAGCCGGCAAGTATCATCTCATCGCGCTCGATGTGCGCCCGCTCGACGCGGAGTTGCAGCGTTATTGCAGCACGAGCATCGTCGGCGATATTCTCGAAACGCGCTTGCTCGAACGGGTGCAGAGCGAATACGAGATTCATTGTGTGTATCATCTCGCGGCGCTGCTTTCCACGCGCGCGGAATTCACGCCCGAGGCTGCGCATCGCGTGAATGTCGAGGGCACGATCAATCTGCTCAAGCTCGCGATCGAGCAATCGCGCTGGCACGGGCAAACCGTGAAGTTTATGTTCCCGAGTTCGATTGCGATTTACGGCGTGCCCGATCTTAAAACCAAACAGCTCGCGGGCAAAGTGAGAGAGACGGAGTGGAATTATCCCATCACGATGTACGGCTGCAACAAACTTTATTGCGAGCATCTCGGCCGCTATTACGCGGCGCATTATCGCCAGCTCGCGGCGGACACGCTTTCCGGCGGAATAGATTTTCGCTCGATTCGTTTTCCGGGCTTGATTAGCGCGATCACCGTGCCGAGCGGCGGCACGAGCGATTATGCGCCGGAGATGTTGCACGCCGCGGCGCAGAAGCAGAGCTATGCGTGTTTCGTGCGCGAAGACGTGCGCATTCCATTCATGGCCATGCCCGATGCGATTCATGCGTTGCTGCAATTGCAACATGCGCCGCGCGAGAAGTTGACGCAAACGGTTTACAACATCGGCAGCTTCAGCCCGAGCGCGGAGGAAATTCGCGCGCGGGTGCTCAAAGAATTTGCGCGCGCGGACGTTTCATTCAAGCCCGACGATAAGCGCCAAGCCATCGTGGACTCCTGGCCCGCGGATGTGGACGACACTAAAGCGCGCAACGATTGGGGCTGGGCGCCGGAGTATGATGAAGCCCGCGCGTTCGGCGAGTATTTAATTCCGGAGATTAAGCGGCGCTATCGCAAGTGAGGCGGCTTGACATTGGGGCAAATCGTTATAGATTGTGTCAAATTTAACCAACTCCATTTCAAGAAACCTTTGTTGGGCTAATGGACGTGAAATGAGAGGCCAACCTTAATAAGGCTCAAACGATGAACTTTGGTCAAGCCGGTGAGCAGCTTTGCCTCGCTGAGGAATTTACGTCAACAACAGCCGTCACGGTTAAGCGGCCATCACTTTTACCCGATGAGGCCTCAACCCCAATTAGACATGCGCTTGAGAAACGCTATCGCAAAGTGCTCGTCGAACGGCGGGATTATCGGCAACTGGTGACTTACGTCCCCAACAAAAATCTGCCGATCTACAACTGGTTTCGATATAAAGAAGGCTTCTCCCGGCAGTTGGTCTTGAACTTGGCTGCGAAGTTTGGCTTAGAGAAAGGTGATGCGGTCTACGACCCGTTCGCCGGTTGTGGCACCACTTTGTTGTCTTCCAAAGAGCTCGGGTTGACCGCGATTGGCACGGACATGCTGCCAGTTGCGGTTTTCGCCTCGCAAGTCAAAATCTCAAAATGGCCCGAGCCCTCCGTTCTTTCGCATGCCGTTGGAAAACTACTCCATGCTCCTTTTAAAACTCCAATAGAGAGTTTGCCCCAAATCCCGATTATTGACCTTGCGTTTTCAGCGGAGGTGCAAGAACAAATTTTATTCTTTAAAGAGCAGATTGATGCGTTCGAGCTTCCGGTTCGAAATTTTATGATGCTCGGCTTGCTTTCGATCCTTGAAAGCGTGAGCACCACGTCAAAAGACGGACAATTTCTCCGGCTCGTCGAAAAAACGATACCTAAGCCGCGAGAGGTTCTTCGCACGACCCTGATGGCGATGATTGATGATTTATCCAGCACGCTTCCGTTTATTCGCAAGCTAAGAGGAAACGGTAAAGTCAGTGCCATATTAGGCGACGCACGTGAGTTGTGTTTATCCCAAAGATTGCACGGAAAGATTGACGCCGTCATCACGTCTCCGCCGTACCTTAATCGCTACGATTATACGCGCTCCTACGCTTTGGAGCTTTGTTTGATGAGCATCAAGAATCATCATGAGATGGTAAAGCTTCGACATAGCTTGCTGCGCTCTCATATCGAGAGCCGAAATCATGAGAACAAAGAAGTGTGCTTACCCGCGCTCGATGAAATCCTCACGCAACTGAATCAGAAAGTTCTCAATAACAACCGCCTTCCGATCATGGTGAAAGCCTATTTCGAAGATATGAACCTCGTTATTCGAAACCTGGCAACCTACTTGAAACCTGGCGGCAAAGTGGCGCTCGTCGTTGCAAATGCCCAATTCGCGGGAGAAAGCGTTCCTACAGATTTCATGCTATCAGAGTTGGCGACGCAACATGGTTTCCAAACCGATGAAATCTGGATAACGCGTTACAAAGGAAACAGCTCGCAACAGATGGCCATTTATGGCCGGCGTCCGGTGCGCGAGTCAATCGTCTTCTGGAGAAAAAATGTCTGATCTGGTGAAAGACGAATTACGTCAGCGCTATCTTTCAAGATCGCTGCTCTTTTGGAAATTTGCGCGGGATGCAAAATTTGCCAAACTCCAGCAGCTTGCACGTACGGCGGCATGGAAAAATCTCGATTGGGACTGGCAGGCGCTGAGCATAACCCAAACCGGCAAATCCGCGGCGGAGGCGTTTGGCTTTGTTCCCACCGAGGTTTTTGCGCATCCCAAAGTGTTGCAAGAGCATCCAGAGCTTTTCGAATATTATCGTTTGCTTGCCTGCCTTCCACAAAAAGGCCTAGCTCAAATCAAAACTGTTAAGAAGAAAAAAGACTTTGCCGGCCAGTGTGCTCTTTTCAACTATTTCATTTCTGAGCTTCTGAGTAGCTCCACGCACGTTACTC
>CAYNDW010000833.1:0-3180 GCA_964395375.1 uncultured Cytophagia bacterium | reverse complement strand
TCATCTCAATGGTCTGTCACCCAGCCCTTCGGCTGGCAAAATTGTGATCTACTGAAACTCTCTTGTGCCAGTACGGCTTCGCCCGCCTTGTTGTTCTCTCTTAAAAAAAAAATTCCGCTCGCTAGCGCTCGCTCTGCTAAAAGCAAATGCCAAAGATTAAGAACCAAAAAGACAAAGCCTCAAAGAGTCAATTGTCCTCAGCGCACTGCACGAACGCGCGCGACGTAGCCAAAGCCACGGTGGCTGCAAAGACCGTCGTTGAAATAGGCCACCCACGTCCGCCCCGTGCCTTGTTTATCTGCCGTCCAAATCCAAATCTGCGTGCGACCAAACACCGGCGCGATGTACAAATCGCCGCTCCTCTTTTCGCGCTCCATCAACGACATCGCCTCCTCCAAACTTGGCAAGCGCCAATCCTCATAACCCGCAAAACGCTTCGTGTTCAGCTCGCGAACATATTTCTCGACGTCGGAATAGACCATAGAATTCGAGGAGCCGGCTTGTTGCCAAGTGAGGCCCGTGGCGTAATCAATCACCAACTTCTCGCCTTCTCTTTCGGAGGGCAAATAAAGATGAGCGAGACCTTTGCCTTCTTTATGCTGATTCGTATCGAAAAAATCGTGCTGCTTGAGCATGGCCTTTACTTTGTCTTCCGGCAAATTGGAGCTCGCTTGGGAACGCAACGTGAGATGCAATCCTGGTAAGCCGCTAGACTTGGGATCAATTGGAGCAAACGATTTCTTTTGCACCATGCGATCTTGCACAACTTCGCGCAGAAACGCCTTCATCAAATCCGTCCACTCCATGCCCGCGCAATGAGGATCGCCCTCGACCACGCGCTTCACCACGAGATATTCCATGATCGAGCGATGCGCGAATTTGTAGTTGCCCTCTGCGTCGCGGTTGAGTAGCGAGCGGCCGGAGAGCGCCCAGTCTTCGAGCGGGATGTTCCACTTTTTTACCAACGGCGCGAGCTCTTGCCGCGGAATGCGCTCGGCTCCGCGGCGTTCGCGGTTCATAAAAAGATCAACAGCCAGGCGCTCGGAAAATTGGCGCAGCGGCCCTTTTTCCAAGCCCGGCAGAATGCCTTCCTCACGCTCCAGCCAAGCTTCGATCATTTCTTCATACAGCTCGAACGCGTGCGTAATCTCTCCGCCTTTGCGCACGAGGTCGTCGATGTGTGCGAGCAGCATGGGCCGTACGCTGAGGTTGGGAATCTTCGCGACCATCTCTTGCGCAAGCTTGCGCTTTTTCTTTTTTAAAAAAGAATAACGGCGTTTGAGATAAGCCTGCACTTGCTCGTCGGTGAAGGGCATGAGATAGAGCTTGTGAAAAGCGTGTTGCGCATTCACTCCGGCAGTGCGCGGGCCGAGACGCACGATGCCGGTCTCTTTGGGAATCTCCTCTGCTTTGGGAAAGAACTGCGTGCGACACGTGATAAGCACTTTGTGAAAGTCGCGCGTGAGAGCGAGCAAATCGCGCAAGCGCGCGGCATGATCTATAATAGCGAGCGTGTCTTCGTCGAGCGCGTCGAGAAAGAGCACGGTGTTTTTAGCTGCGTGGCGCTGTTTGATTTCTTCGATGCGCTTATCCACCTCAGGAATGCCGAGCGGTACGAGCGCGATTTCAAACTTACGGCGGCGCAAACGCAAATGACGCGCGTAATAATTCAGCAAGAAAGAAGTCTTGCCCATGCCCGAGTCCGCGAGCAGAATGAGATAGCGATACTCCGTGGGATTGGCGAGCATGTCGTCCACGGCAACGAAGAGATTTTCCTTTGCGCCATAAACCAAACGCGGCTCTTCGGCTCCGCCATGATCGAGGCTGCGGCAGTAAGGCTGAATATAGTATTGCGTGGAGCTCTTGATAATGTTGGGATGATACAAGGCCGCGCCGAAATGTTTTTCGAGCGAGCGCCGATCGCGTTTCGTGCGCCACCACGGGAGCACTTTGGTGAAGAAGGCCGTGGCCAATCCCGCAAGCCCGCCGAGAATGCCGATGACCGTGCCGAGCAGCGGCAGCCCTTCTTTGAAGCTGGCGAGAACAGAGGTGGAGTTTGGAGGCATCAAGTAATCTCTTTATTGATCCGTTATTTCGCAACGGTGTATTTCTTTCTCGAATATCATCCTATAAGGAACTTCCCTCGTATTCGACTTTCTTCCCAGTGCGAGGGAAGTTTGGGAGCGGGAAGGAAGTGGAGTGAAAAAAACAAAAAAGCAAAACCATTTCCGGCAAAACGAATTCAATCAGTGCTTCGAATCGTTTTGCCCAAAATGGTTTTGCTTTGAAACCATCCCCTACAAATGCGCTCGGCTTCAATTCTCCGCGTGCGTGTTCCAGAGCTTCAGCAAGATGCTTTCGCCGACGACCGGGACATAAGAACTCGGCTCGAGAATTTTGATGATGGCGTGACGTTGACGCACTTCGAAAGCTTCGGCTTTGCCATAGGCGCGGCCGGTTTCATTTTCTTGCAAGGCTTGGAACAGTTCGAGGCGCATGCCGACGTTCAAACCTTGATTCTCGCCCAGGGTGATGATCCAATAGTTCGGGCGAATTTCCACGACGCTGGCTTTGAAGAACGTCTCGGATTGGACCCCGATACGTTTGCCGGGGGAAAATTTCGGCGCGGGTTGTTTCTTGAGCGGCTTGATTTTCGGCGCGCCTGTGACGGTGGTCGGCATGGGCGCATAAGCCGGCGGCCGGAAGCGCAGCAAAAACGCGAAGCGATGCGTCGCGGTTTGATCGACCGGATCCTTGGAGAAGCCGTAATCCAACTCCAACGTGTTGTTGACCGCCGCGATGTTCACGAGCGAAGCGCCGAGCGTGATGCTGCCGTTGTCGTTGCCCGCGCGCAGGTTGAGATACTCGCTCATCAACACTTCCCAGCCCACGTGCCACTGGCCCTTTTGCCGGCTGATGATTTCGTAATCCGCGGCAAAGTTGATCATGTCGAGCGGCTTGACGAGCACGCCCAAGCGCGAGAGCGTGGGAAACTTGCTCTCGGTTTGCGCGGTGGTGTTCCACTTCAATGTTGCGCCGAGGTTTTGCACGCTGGCGCCAAAGGACACGCGCTCAGTCGGCATCACCCGCGCGCCGAGATCGAAGCCCATGCCCGAAGCGCTGCTGCCCGCGAGGCTGTGAAAGAGCATCTTCACGTTCGCGCCCAAAGCAAATTTCGGC
>CAYNDW010000832.1:0-3184 GCA_964395375.1 uncultured Cytophagia bacterium | reverse complement strand
CAACACGCCGCTCAAAACCGAAGCGCAAGCGCAGTTTCGCAAGCTGCGGGGATGATTGTCTGCGCTCTTTAAATCTTAAAATGCTAAAGAGCTTAAAATGCTTATCAAAAAGCCGGTCTCATGCCGGCTTTTTTATTTTCGGAGCGGGCGAAAAAAGATTGCCGGGGCTTCACGCGGCTACTTTTTTCAAACTAACAACTTGTTACTTGACAAGGCCTAGCCCCTTTGCTATATTACTCCGCTTTAAAAAAGTTTTTTGTCTTCACATTCTCTCAGGAAGATTTTCCCACCAGGACGAAGTTTAGCGCGATTGTTCTATTCCTCATCTCCGGCTGTTGTGCTTTGATTTTCCTCTCTCATACTCCTTGTTTAAGGAAGGCCAGCCTATGCGAAATTTGTTTGCGAAACTGATGCTCGCCGCCCTGTTTCCCGCGACTATGCTGTTTGCCGGCACCACGGGCAAAATTACCGGCACGGTCACGGATGCGGATAATGGCGAACCGCTGATTGGCGTCAATGTTTTGCTGGAAGGCACGACGATTGGCGCAGCCACCAATCTGCAAGGTTACTTTGTGATCTTGAATGTGCCGCCCGGCGTGTACAATTTGCGGGTGACTTCTATCGGCTATGGGGCCCAGCGCATCACCAATCTTTCAGTTAAGATCGACCTCACCACCGAGCTTAAAATTCAAATGAAAACCGAGACGCTCACCGGCGAAGAGGTCGTGGTCGTCGCGCCGCGCCCGGTGGTGGTGAAAGATATTTCTTCGAGCCAAGCGAATTTGAGCGCGAATGATATTCAAGCGCTGCCCGTGCTCAGCGTGAGCCGCGTGGTGGCGCTCGAAGCCGGAATCCAAAGCGGCTTAACCATTCGCGGCGGCGCCGCGGATCAAACCGCGTTCATGTTAAACGGCATCACGTTGCGCGACGAGCGCGACAATACGCCGTTCACCGGGATTTCTTATACCTCGATTAAAGAGATTCAAATTCAAACCGGCGGCTTTAACGCGGAGTTCGGCAACATTCGCTCGGGCTTGGTGAATGTCGTCACCGGCGAAGGCGAGCGCGATAAATATACGTTCTCGGTGCAGTCACGCTACCGGCCGGCCGCGCCGAAACATTTTGGACACTCACCCAATTCGCGCGAGGCGTATTGGATTCGCTCTTATGTGGATAATGCCGTGGCCTGGACCGGCACCAAGAGCGGCGCGTGGGACGCCTTCACGCAAAAGCAGTTTCCGGAATTTGAAGGGTGGAATTCGATTTCATTGAAGACCTTGAAAGACAATGATCCCAATAACGATTTGACCCCGGAAGCGGCGCAACGCATTTTTTTATGGCAACATCGCCGCACGCTTGACGTTGAGCTTCCCGATTATGATCTGGATATGAGCTTCGGCGGTCCGGTGCCGCTGGTCAGCTCACAGTTCGGGAATTTGCGTTTCTTCGCTTCTTATCGCGCGGCGCAAGAAGCTTATGTCATTCCGCTCTCGCAAGACGCCTTCCGTGATTATACTTCCCAGTTGAAAATTACTTCGGATATCGGCGGCAACAAAAAGCTCATGCTCGAAGGCTTGCTCGCGCGCGCGACGGGCACGAACAACAACAACACCGGCTTGCCCGGCATCTTTCGTTCGCCGCTCAGCATTGCGAACGAATTGAATCGCCTCAGCTTTATCGAATCGCGCATGTTCGCCACGGATTATTGGGCGCCGACCGCGGTTGAACGCAATAGTATGAGCGCGAAATTCACGCACACGGTGAGCGCCAAAACTTTCTATGAAGCCTCGCTCCATCGTTTCCAATCGCAATATGATACCAACCCCGGACGCGCACGCAACAAAACTCCCATTGCCAGCTTCGGCAATGGCTACATGCTCGACGAAGCGCCGTTTGGTTTTCAACCGGAGCCGAGCACGGGCGTCAATGGCATTCGCATGAGCGTCGGTTTCAGCAATTCGCGCGATAGCAGTAAAGTAACCGCGTGGACCGCTAAGTTTGACGTCAATAGTCAGGTTGATCGTTACAACTTAATCAAAGCCGGCGTGGAATTGGTTTACACGGACAATGATGTGAACTATGCCTCCGTCGATCAATTCTTGCCGAGCGGTCGCTCGCGCTCTAATTGGCACAGCTTCCCCATGCGTGGCGCGCTGTACTTGCAGGATAAGCTCGAGTTCGAAGGCATGATCGCCAACCTTGGCGTGCGTCTCGATTATTCGCATGCCGGCGGCGATTGGTATGCGTTTGATCTTTTCGATCGCGCTTTCACTTCGCGTAATTCGTTGGGCATTGATACGTTGCTCACGCAACAATCCACGGATCGCATCTTCAGTGTTAGCCCTCGCCTCGGCGTTGCGTTCCCAATCTCCGTGAACAGCAAATTGTATTTCAATTACGGGCACTTCCGCCAATTGCCGATTCCGGAGAATCTGTATTTGTTGCGCCGCTTTTCGGACAACAACGCGGTGATTCGATTGGCCAATCCCAATAACCCGCTGCCGCGCACCGTGGCTTATGAGTTGGGTTATGAGCACAATTTGTTTGATCAATATCTGTTGCGGCTCGCAGGCTATTACAAAGACATTGCGCTGCAATCGCAATTGGTGCGCTATACCAGCGGTGACAATCAAGTGAACTATCAAATCGCGGAACCCAATTCGTATGAAGACATTCGCGGTTTTGAAGTCACCATGCGCAAAAATCGCGGACCGTGGGTGCAAGGTTTTCTTAACTACACCCACATGGTTAATTCCAGCGGACGCTTCGGGCTGACGCAATATTTCGAGAACGCCGCGGCGCAACGCGATTATGAGCGCACCTCGAATGATCAATATCAGAATCGCCCGATTGCCCGACCGTACGCGCGCGTGAATGTCGACTTTTTCACGCCGATGAAATTCGGGCCCAAAGTCGCGGGGCTGCACCTGTTCGAAGATTGGCGCTTGAACGTGCTGGGTGCTTGGGATGCCGGCTTTCACTTCACGTGGACGGGCGGCGGCAGCATTCCCGGCGTCGAAGATAACGTGCAATGGCGCGGCACGAAAAACGTCGATCTGCGTTTGAGCAAGTCTCTGCGCCTAGCCAACGCCAACGTGCAATTCTTCGTGGACGTCATCAATGCCTTCAACTTCAAGCAGATGGCGTCTTCGACCGCGAGCGTCGGCTATGGGTTTATCAACGG
>CAYNDW010000831.1:0-3194 GCA_964395375.1 uncultured Cytophagia bacterium | reverse complement strand
GGGTCAAGTTTATAAAACTCATCAATCACAAAAAAATCGATTTGGGGCATTGCTTCAAAAGCGACAACACGTTCGGCCGTTAGAACAAATACATTTTTCTCAGCAGTTTGTTGTGACAAATGAGTGACTATTTTATAAATATTGGAAAACTGCTTTAGACGGCGCCTCGTCTCGTCAATCAATGCTAGGGTTGGTACAACTACAACAATATTCTTGTAACGCTGGCTAACGATTATTGCATCAATGATTCGACTTTTGCCAAAGCTTGTTGGAGCGCTGAGTATCAGGCTTTCGCCAGACAGAAGTCGTCTATATACCTCAGCTTGAACACGATGAAAGACTGTATCATCCTGCATGTCAAGAGGGCGATGAAACTCGTAAGCTAGCCGATCACGGAGATTGAGAGCTTCGGGATCGGCATAGGGAAAAAGGCCAACACTTCGAACCAGCGCGTTGAGAATTTGACTGAAGCTAGCAAACACCTGACGATGTTCTAAGGCACGGAGAACCATTTCAACAGCTTCTCTTTCGTAAGTCTCATCACTCGCCAGCGCACAAATTTGCTTTAGGATGTCAAACGCTTGGGTACGAAGTATTTGTGGTGTCCGAAGCATTTGTCGAAGCTTCGCGATATTTACAGTCGTTGCCATATCTTAAGTTGCTCGTCCAATTTTTCAATTAATTTACGTTTCGTATGCAATGGTAACAGGAATAAATGAATTTTGACATTTTGGGGCAAAGATTTACTAGCGAACCTTTGATAGTTTGCGTTAATCTCAGAAGTAAAAGCAGCAATATATGCTTCGTTACAGATGGCATGGTTGGCAACGCACGCACTGTCGTAAGTTAGCAGAACAGGTATGCAGACCCGTTTAAAAATTTCGTCGAGAGATGTATTGGGTGACAAAAGCTTTTTAAGTATTTGCGCATGTGGTAAGGCTTCATCAATCTTGTTCATAATGAGTGAGAATTCGTTACGCAAATAATCCGTATTCGTATGTTTGAGCAATTCTGCAACGACATCTCGAACTGCATGATCAAAATCAGTATAAAATTTTGCTTCCCCAAGCCACAATTCGAGATCATCTGGAGACCCTACAACATGAACCGCGTCAAATCCCTTCACAGTCTCGTTATTGGCCGTCTTGTAGTAAATCTTAGAAATGGCGGGAAGCGAATGGAAGATCTGCCGAATGGCTATGTGAAGGAATAATTCTCCAAACTCGCCGCGATTTTCGAACTTTGAAGAATCATAAACACTCTTTGCCGCTCGACGAATCAACTGAATCGCGTTACCGGAATCCATTGCTTGACACTCAGATTTTTTCAAGGCAAACTCGGGTAGCCATTCCATTGCGTGTTTTGCAAATTGCTTTGCTCTCCACTCACCTCTTTCATATCCAACACATAATCCTGAAAGTGAAGGAGTAGTTTTTAATTGATGTACTCTCACTTCCCAAAATGGTTCAGGTGCGCTAGTATCTTTGACGTGTTTGTCGTTTGAGTTCCTTCGTCTACTTTGATTCGTATTTTTAAAAGTAGAGGGAAAAGAATGTGGTTGTATCATTGCTCCTGGCAAAAGTTAGGTAAAAATCACACCGGTGAACTCTGATGAAGCACTTTGTCGTCAAGCAGAGAAACTTGAAGGAGGGACAACATGTAGAGATCGGGAAGGGGTCCCACCAACTAGGTGTCGGTAGTTAGTCAACACTATTCTGTTGCAAAAAGATATTATTCTATTGTTACGGAGTCAAGTTATAATTTTGTATTTTTCTGTATGATTGCGCAACGGAAGCATCAAAAGCTATTCACCAAGCTCACATGCACCTTGCCGTTGAATAAGCCATCCCCCTCGCCGAGGCCATAATCCACGCCGACTATTCCCACCGGCGTTTCCCAACGCACGCCGAGGCCGTAGGAAGTTTTCACGGCTTCGATTTCTTTTTTAATAGAAGAAGGCAACGTGTTCTCCGCTTCGGTGCGGAAGTAATAGCCCACATCAAAAAATAAAAACGCGCGCGAGTAGCGCGAGAGCAGATAGCGATACTCGATA
Source organism: uncultured Cytophagia bacterium (assembly GCA_964395375.1). Classification (GTDB taxonomy): domain Bacteria; phylum Zhuqueibacterota; class Zhuqueibacteria; order Zhuqueibacterales; family Zhuqueibacteraceae; genus JABWAN01. The sequence goes on along the minus strand of CAYNDW010000831.1, from coordinate 1,141 downwards.
TTGCTCCATGCCACACGCGAACCGCGAAATTGTTCTTCACGATAGCCACGCAAAGTCGTGGCCCCGCCGAAACGAATTTGATCCGTGATTGAAACCACCGGCTCGCCGCTCGTGACTTGTTGACCGTGAAAAGCCACGCTCATAACTTGCGGCCATTTCGTGGGCACGAGCCATTGCAAATCGAGCGTCACGAGCTTGTGAGAAAAACTTTTGGTTGAGGAAATGCTTTGCACGCGCTTGCGGCCTGTTGCGAGTGTGGTCGAATAAAAAAATCCCGTGCGCGGATTAAGCGGCTCATCGCGCGAGTCAAAACGTAATCCGGCAACAACACTAGCGATTTGGCTGCTTGGTAAATTGAATCGGAGCGCGGAGAGTGAATCAGGCACAATGCTTTCGCGCGTGAGCGCTGCGAGCGCGGTGAAACGATTTCCGAGAGGAGTTTCGGCGCTCAAATCAAACTGGCGCTCGACGTACAGAGTGTCTTGCAACAATTGTTCAAAGCCGCCGGAGAGATGCAGCGGATAACCGCGCACCCACGGCTCGCGATAACGCAGCCCAAGTTCCTGCGTCTCCGGCCCGCGCTTTTCCCAATGCGCCTTGAGTGCGCGCCCGCTGCCGAAAAGATTGCCAAGCTGCACGTCGATGAGGCCGGTGAGAAAGCCTGGTTGTGCGCCCACGCTTGGATTATATCCCGCCACGCCGTTGAGCGTGTTGTTGTTGCCTTCCGTCACGTTGATCTCGAGCACGTATTGCCCGCGTTGATTCACGCGCAATTCTGGCGGTGCAACCTCGCGAATGAAACCGAGGCGCAGCAGCTTCTCGCGAATGCTTTGCACGGCTTCGAGATTGAAAACCTCGCCCACGCGAACCGGCAACTCGCGCAAAAGCACGTGCGCCTTCGTGGTTTTGTTGCCGCGCACGACAATCGAGTCAATGCGCACGAGCGGGCCGGAGCGCAATTGAAAGTGCAACACGGCTTCGCGTCTCTCGCCGTCATTGGCGATGCGCTCACTCACTGAATCCAAAGCGAACGTTGCCAGAGGATAGCCGCGGCGCGCAAAATCTTCCAACACGCTTTGCATGCGCGCGAGCCATTCGGTTTCATTCTGATTGCCGCGCAATGCGCTCTGCCAAGCGCGAT
>CAYNDW010000830.1:0-3198 GCA_964395375.1 uncultured Cytophagia bacterium | reverse complement strand
ACGCGCGGGGAGGCGCCGCGCACTGTGCCGGAAGGACGGCCTGCGCCCTCGGGTAAAAATCCCGCGGTGCAGCAGAACGTGCATGCGTTGAATTATGTGTTCGTGCATAGCATTGATCTGCGCGCGAAGCAAGCGGATTGCTTCTCTTGCCACAATCAACAAACGTTCTGCGCCGAGTGTCACGCGCGCCAGCAAGAGTCCGGCTTCTCTGCGCCGCTGCCGGTTTCGCATCGCGCGCCGGATTTTGTGCGCGTGAGCGGCGACGGCGGCCAGCACGCGGTGCTCGCCCGCCGCGATATTGAGTCCTGCGCCTCTTGCCACGACGTGGAAGGCCGCGATCCTTCGTGCGTGTTGTGCCATGCGAGCTTGTCGCCGCGACGATGAAAGATCAAAATCTTTGACGGATTGATGCATGCCCTATGAAAGTTGCCGATCATGGCGAGCCTCGCTCATTACCTGTCATTCAGAAGGAATCTTTTTAAGCACTCGGCAGTCTCTCCAGCGCCCAAAAAGATTCCTGCTGAATGACAGGGCGCGAGAAGTTATAAACCAATCACAACGAATCTAGCCTCAGGCCAATTGCGATGAAAAGAGCTTCGATTAAACTGCTCGCAGTAATGTTCGGAATAGCGCTGCTGCAGGCGTGCAGCGAGCCGCAAACCGCGCCCACTGCGCCGCAAAATGAAGTGAGCGTACACGGTGAAGGCTGGCTCACGGGCACGTCGGAAAATTTTCACGGCAAAGTGCTCGCGAAGCAAAACTATGACGCGGAGGATTGCCGGCGTTGTCACGGCAGCCAATTCGACGGCGGGTTGACCGGCGTGTCTTGCCGTTCGTGCCACGCGAGTTACCCGCATCCCACTTCGGGTTGGGTGAATGGCGCGAACTCGCATCGGGCATATTTGCAGAGCAATCGGTATGATCTGCGCGCTTGCCAAGTTTGCCATGGGCAGGATTATAGCATAACCAAAGAAGGCAAGTCGTGCAAGACGTGTCACGCGCAAGCGGATGGCCCGGAGAGTTGCAATCTGTGCCACGGCAATAGCAACGGCAACGCGCGCGAGTTGATCAATGCCGCGCCGCCTGAAGGTTTGGACGGCGAGACCGCAACGACTTCGCCCGCGGTGGGCGCGCATCAAAAGCACTTTGCGTATTTTAAAAATTTGCTGGCGCAGAGCGTTTGCCAAGAATGCCACGTCGTGCCGAATAACTTCTATGCTGCGGCGCATATTAATGACGATGATCGCCGCGCCGAAGCCGTGTTTGCCGGGCCGTTGGGAAGTTTGAAAACGGAAGGCGGCACGCGCGTGCCGAATGGGGCTTATGATTTCAATGCGAACACGTGCGGCAACACCTATTGCCACGGCAATTGGGGTTTGCGCAAGACCCAATCGCGCTACGATTTTATTTATGCCGCGGCAGTTATCAGCGGCAACTCGGCTTCGCCCAAGTGGACGGACGCAGGCTCCGCGAAATGCGGCTCCTGTCACGGCCTGCCGCCAACGGGCCACAATCCCTTTCCGCTCACCGCGTGCGCAACGTGCCATCAAACCGTGGTCGATGGCTTTGGCGCAATTATCGACAGCACGAAGCACATAAACGGCAAAGTGAATGTGTTTCAAGAGGAGTATCCGATGTTTTAAACATGCTCGTAAAGAGCGTTGTCATTCAGCAGGAATCCTTTTTCGCTCTGGGAGCCAGCTCCAGTACTTAAAAAGATTCCTACTGAATGACAGCTTGAGGGGAGTTATACACCAACCTGCGACAATTATATTTCCGCCCTTCATTTTTCTGTCATAGCTTTTCCTAAACAGCAATTCTCATCTGCTTCCAAACGATTGCCATGCAACGACCGGCATTAAAAATCCTCGCCTACGCCGCGCTCGCTGGCATTGCGCTGTCCATGCTCCTGCCGTTTCTGTGGATGCTCTCCACTTCGTTGATGACCGATCTCGAGGTCTATCAATATCCCCCCAAACTTTTGCCGGCTGCGCCGCGCTGGGAGAATTATGGCGAGGCCATGCGGTATCAACCTTTCGGGCGCTACTTTTTAAACTCTACGATCATCACGCTCGGCGCGGTATTGGGGCAGTTGCTCTTTTGCTCGCTCGCGGCGTACGCGTTTAGCCGCTTGCGCTTCAAATGGCGCGATCAAATTTTTGCGCTCTATCTCGCGACCATGATGGTGCCGGCGATTGTGACTTTGATTCCGGCGTTTTTGCTCGTCAATGCTTTTGGCGGGATGAACACATTTGGCGCGTTGATCGCGCCCTCGCTTTCGAGCGTGTGGGGGATTTTTTTGCTGCGGCAATTTTTTCTTTCAATCCCGCGCGAGTTGGAAGAGGCGGCGCGCCTCGACGGGGCGGGCGATTTGATGATCTATTGGCGCGTGATTCTGCCGCTCTCGAAACCGGCGCTGGCCACGCTCGCGATCTTCGCGTTCATGGCTACGTGGCGCGATTTTCTCTGGCCGATGCTGGTGACCAATCGCACGGAACTGCGCACCGTGGAAGTCGGACTCGCGGCGTTTAGCAGCCAATACAGCGTGGATTGGACGCATCAAATGGCCGCGGCCGTGATTGCCATGCTGCCGATCGCGCTCGTCTTCTTTTTTGCGCAGCGATATTTTATTCGGGGAATTACGATGACGGGAGTGAAGGGGTGAAGGAGCGACATTACGAACGCAAAGAGCATTGTAAATTTAAAATTGAAAATTTTCAATTTTAAATTTTAAATGCTCTTGGTTGCGAGAGTGAATAGCGGTACAAACGCTTTCAATCCGCAAAAATTTCTTCCAGTTCCTCCGGCAAGAGCGAGGGCTTGATGCCCATCTCCTCCAACTTCTTCCACAGCGGCGCGAGGGCTTGGTGGGGATCGTGATAATAAATGCTGCCGTACACGCGCTGAAATTTCCAGCCGACTCTTTCCAACACCGTCTGCCGCGCAAATTCTTCTTCCCAATGCTCGCGGCTGCGCCAGGCTTTGCCTTCGCAAATAATGCCGAGCCGCGCATGGCGGCCTTCCACGACCAAATCGAGACGAAAAGGATGCGTGCCGATTTTAACTTCCGGCATGACGCGATAGCCGTGCGCGTGCAGTTGGTGATAGACTTCGCGCACGAAAGCATGCGTGCCGTAGTATTCAAACGTTTCCAACGCCGAGCGTTGCGTTTGTTCCTCGCGCGCGGGAGGGAGGCAA
>CAYNDW010000829.1:0-3199 GCA_964395375.1 uncultured Cytophagia bacterium | reverse complement strand
GAACCTCCAACCTGCGGTTTACAAAACCGCTGCTCTGCCATTGAGCTACGCCAGCTAAAACAGCTCGGTGCTGGAACGTCACGCGTCGCGTGAAAACCTAACAACTGTGTAAACTTCTGTCAAGCTGAGTTCCAGAGCGGCTGATTGGATCGTGATTGCATCAACTTCGCCGTAAGGCATATTGCGCCGTGCAGGAGAGCCAGTGAGATGCTTGATCTATTCACTGCGTGGTTGAGGGAGAGGGGCTGGGACTCGTGGGAGTGAAGCCGTGGCCGTATCACATGTTTCATCGAGAACGCGAAGCGACTCGTTCAACAGATCTGCTGCACAGTTCAACGTGACCTGAATCTGCCGGAGCGCTTCCTCCCACCGTCCTTCCTGGTAAAGAGTTTGAAAACGGCGATGATGTTCATCCATGATCGCTTGCTTCGCTTCCAACATGAGACTATCGATTGCAGTCACAGAGGCCTCCTGGTTCGCGTGATTGAGCGAGCACGGTAGCAGACCCTCTATCGACACGGCAATGATACGAATGGGTGGTACGTGGGGGAGGTGATTGGACATTCTAGAGGTCCCGCTTGCCCGACTGGGCAGAGAATTTACACGGAGTTGACAAGGAATTCACAGCGTTGGAATCTGCTTCAGGTAGGCTACGGCCATGACACACACCACACTAGAACAGACTTCCTGGAGCGGTTGGCCCAAGCGGTTTATCGGTGTAATCACGGACTGCGACATCGCGCGTGCGTGGGAAATAGGCACGCGATGTATCCTGAGCCTGCTGACCCTGGCGATTCTCCTTGGGTTGGCTGGCGGAGTGGTGAAAACGTTTCTCGACTTACGGCTTCTTTTGTCCAACGATGTAGACGTGGCCTTTCGGCATGTATTGGTCGATATTCTGACTCTGCTGGCCGTCGTCGAAGTATTGAAGACTACCCGCGCATACTGCTCCGATGGGCGCGTCCGGGTGACCTTCATTATCGACACCGTTCTCGTCGTGATGCTGACAGAGGTCATCTCGCGATGGTTTGCAGGAGGGACATTGGAGCAATTCGCAATACTGGGAGGCATCTTACTCACGCTGGGCCTCTTGCGCATCGTGGCAGTCAGGTATAGCCCCGCGCCAACAATGCTTGCTCAACAGGCTAATCAACTGGGGCTCGCATTCCCATAATCGAGGAGACATCGATGCCTATGAGCGCTCTTCTTGAATCGGTTCCTGATGTTGGACGTGAGTATCATTCTGAACCCATCACGGCGGCCATTCTTAGCCATCTCGAAGAACAGACAGTCATCAGTCTCGATTCCCTCGTCTGTCTTATGCCTCAATACACATGGAATCAAATCTTCCACGGGGTCGATCGACTTGCCCGATGCAATAAGGTCGTCCTTCGTCGTCACCGCTTCGACTATATGCTCTTCTCGACGCATTTTGTCGCATAGCAGCATCGAGCAGCACACGGTGCGGCTGAACCTTGATCTCGATCATGCCTGTCACAGAATAATCGAACGGAAGTTTTAGTGGAGTCAGCTTGTTGCGAGATCGATATTGGAAGGCGGGGGCGGCGTGGTATGGCGAATGATCTTGCCCTCCACGAGATAGACCACCAACTCCGCAATGTTGGTGGCATGATCGGCCATCCGTTCGAGGTACTTCGCGATAAAGCTCAAACGAATGGCGCGTGAAATCGTGCGCGTATCTTCAATCATGAATGACAGCAGCTCTCGAAATATCTGCTCCATGAGATCATCGACAAAATCATCGTCCGTGAGCACCTTCCGGGCGAGCTGGGCATCGTCTTTGACGAAGGCATCGATGCTTTGCTTCACCATCATCCGCGCCATATTGCCCATCATCGGAATATCGATGTAGGGTTTGAGCTGCGGCTCCTCGTTGAGCTCGAGGGCTCGTTCGCAGACATTCTCAGCCAGGTCGCTTATTCGTTCGAGCTCTGTGGCGATTTTCATGGCGGTCGTCACCAACCTTAAGTCTCGCGCGGCAGGCTGATGGAGCGCGAGCAACCTGATACTCTCTTCGTCGATCTCGACGTCCAACGCGTTGACCAAATGATCGCGTTCAATGACCTCGCGGGCGAGGGCCGAGTCGCGTGTCACCAGCGCGGTGAGCGCCTTGTCGATCTGATCCTCCGCCTGACCGGCCATGCGCAGGAGTTTGGTCTTCAAGTCAGAGAGTTCTTCGTCAAAATGGCGGTGCGGCATAGGGCTCACCCAAATCGTCCAGTGATGTAGTCGTCAGTCTGTTTCTTGGCAGGCGTGGTAAAGATCTGTTTTGTCAGCCCGAACTCTACGATTTCTCCGAGATACATGAAGGCCGTCCAATCGGACACCCGGGCTGCCTGCTGCATATTATGGGTGACAATAACGACCGTCAAATCTTGTTTCAAGGAAAAGAGCAATTCTTCAATTTTGGCTGTGGCCACAGGGTCCAGCGCCGAGCAGGGCTCATCCATCAGCAAGACATCCGGCTTGACCGCGAGCGCGCGGGCGATACACAGGCGTTGTTGCTGCCCTCCGGAGAGGCCGAAGGCGCTTGCCTGGAGACGATCCTTTACCTCTTCCCAGAGCCCGGCGCCTTTGAGTCCTTCTTCCACAATTTGATCCAACTGGCCTCGATTCTTGATTCCATGAAGACGTGGCCCATAGGCCACATTTTCGTAGATCGATTTGGGGAAGGGATTCGATTTCTGGAAAACCATTCCGACACGTTTCCTCAGATCAGTGATATCGACATCCGGACCGTAAATATTCACGCCGTCGAGCAGCATGGTTCCTTCCAATCGAGCGCCTTCAACCAAATCGTTCAGCCGATTGAGGCATCGTAGCAAGGTAGACTTTCCACAGCCTGACGGCCCAATGAACGACGTGACCTGATTCTTCACGATGTCGATATCGATCTTGAAAAGCGCTTGGCGGTCTCCATAAAAAAAGTTGACCTGATTCAAGGTCAATTTGACGGCTTGAGTATTTGAAGCCTGTTCCGGGGACTGTCGATGACCGTCTTGCACGTTGGGCCTTTGCGAGTTGAGGGTGAGTGCTTGGGACGGTTGTTGTGTCGATGGTAAAGACACCTGCATGGCAATCCTCTATAACACCGAGCCTGCGTACTTCTTGCGCAGATGGTTACGGAGGACAATCGCCGTCAAGTTTAAGAGGACGACGACGGAAATGAGCACCAGGG
>CAYNDW010000828.1:0-3200 GCA_964395375.1 uncultured Cytophagia bacterium | reverse complement strand
AAGCAGTCCCGCGCAGCGGGGCAATCTGGTTCTGGCTGAAAAAAATGTATCGTGGAAAGGAGGTAAGCGACGGCCGCGGAGTTGAATGCGCATGAAATATATTAAAGTATTCCGCGCGGCAAAGCAAGAAAATTTATTGTCTCCGATTTTGCATGGAAGCATAATCGGGCTTGGCATTTTAGGTGGGCAAAATTAGAGTTGAATGTTTGCGCCTCACGCTCTATCTTGCGCGTCATTTTTTGATAACCACGCGCTAGCTAAATTGCCCGAGCTTTTATTTCTAGTGCTTTTCTTCGAAATGTCATCCGGAAAGACCTTCCCTCAGGCTCGACTCTCTTCTCAACGCGAGGCAAGTTTTTTTCAAAATGACAGTTTGAGGGAAGGCGCAAAACGAACTCGCCAAGAGAATCACCTCACAGGGACGCATGCTTCGACTCGATCAACTCAACGAACCACAACGCCAAGCCGTGCAACACACCGAAGGCCCGTTGCTCATTCTCGCCGGAGCAGGCTCGGGCAAAACGCGCGTGCTCACTTATCGTTTGGCTCACCTGCTTCTGCACAAGAACGTTCCCCCGCAAAGTTTGCTGGCCGTCACTTTCACCAACAAAGCCGCGAATGAAATGCAAGAGCGCCTGCGCCACGTGGCCGGCCCGGCCGCGCAAAAGGTGACACTTTCCACGTTTCACGCGCTCGGCGTGCGCATTTTACGGCAGCAAGCCGCGCACACGGGCTATCGCAAAAACTTCGTGATCTACGATCAAACCGATCAGCTTGCGCTCGTGCGCGAAATCATGAAAGACCGCGCGCTCGAATTTGCCGGGCACAATGTGCCGGAATTGCTCGGACGCATTTCTACGGCGAAGAACAGCGGCGAGGCGCCCGGCAAATTTCTCAAACAAACCAATGCCGAAGAAATGCTCTTCGGCGATTTGTATGAGCACTATTTGCAGCGCACGCGCGGCTGCAATGCCATCGACTTTGACGACATTCTCATCCTCGCCACGAACTTGCTCGAACAAAACGAAGACGTGCGGCGGCACTATCAAGAGCGCTTTCGTTATATCATGGTCGATGAATATCAAGACACCAACCCGCTGCAATATCGTTTCATTCGGCTCTTGCTCGGGCCGCATCGCAATCTCTGCGTCGTCGGCGACGATGACCAAGCCATCTACTCCTGGCGCGGCGCGGACCCGGAAATGATTTTGCAATTCGAGCAACACTTCACCGGCGCGCGGGTGATCAAGCTCGAACAGAATTATCGTTCGCCGCAAATCCTGCTCGACGCGGCGAACGCGATCATTCGCAACAACGTGCGCCGCAAAGACAAGCGGCTCTGGTCGCAGCAGCGCGGCAACGTGCGCATCGCGTTAATTCAAGCCGAGAATGAAAACGACGAAGCCGAAAGAATCATGAATGCGCTCATGCAGCGCAAGGGGAACGATCCAGCGGTGCGCTTCGCGGATTTCGCCGTGCTCGTGCGCACCAACTTTCAACTGCGCCCGCTCGAAGAAGCCGCGCGCAACGCCGGCGTGGCTTATCAACTCATCGGCGGGACTTCGTTTTATGAACGCCCCGAAGTACGCAACTGCATCGCCTATTTAAAGCTCATGCGCAATCCCGACGATGAATTGAATCTCAAACGCGCGCTCGAATTTCCCAAACGCGGCATCGGCAGCGCGACGTTGATGAAGCTGCACGCATACTCGCAACGCACGCGCAAGAATCTGTTTCATGCTTTAAAAGAAGCGGCGCAGGTTGGCGACCTGCGCCCCGCGACGTTGCATGCGATTTCCGAGTTCGTCCAACTCGTGGAAAAGTATCGCGCTCGTTTTCGCGAAGGCAGTCTCAGCGCCGTCACGGAAGATTTGATTAAAGAAGTCGCTTATATCAAGGCCGTGGAAGAAGCGACCGCAGACGAAAAAGCGCGCGAGGCGAAAGTCACCAACGTGCGTGAGTTCTTGGGCAGCCTCAAACGCTTCGAGCAAAACAGCGAAGAGCCTTCGCTCGAAGCGTTCTTGGATCGCATTAGCTTGATTTCCGACAGCGACTATCTTAACGAGAAAATTGATCGCGCCATTTTTCTCACCGTGCATTCCGCGAAAGGCTTGGAGTTTCCTTACGTTTTTATTTTCGGCATGAACGAGGGCCAGTTCCCCAGCACGCGTTCGATAGAAAACGGTGTTGTGGAAGAAGAACGCCGCCTGTGCTACGTTGCCGTCACGCGGGCGCAACGCGAATTGACCGTCAGCTTTTCCACCAAACGCACGCGCTACAAAGTTGTCCTGGAAATGCAGCCCTCGCGCTTCATCAAAGAAATACCGCCGGAAGTTTTAGAACAAACCTTGGAACACCTCACCTCGCCCGAGCAAAAGGCGCAGCGCGAAGCCGAAGAGCGCGAAGACATGGTGACGATGCTGCGGCGCTTTCGGGAGAATAATTTCAAACTATAAAGCCGCAACCAAAGCCGGTGGCAACCGCGAATGCGCGCGAATTATACTCGTTTCCTGTGAGTGTCGCGTTGCTCATGGGCGTGCGCGAGGTGAATTCGAAACCCGCGTTGCCGCTCGCGAAATATGCGGGCACGTATCGCGACGCATGGTATGGCAATGTTGTGCTCATGTTGGAGAACGGCAACCTCGTCATGCGTTTTGCGCACACGCCTTCGCTCGTGGGCGATCTCGTATTCTGGCAATACGACACGTTCATCGCGCGCTGGCGCGACCGCGAGCTGCGCGCCGATGCGTATGTCACGTTCAATCTCAATCCCGACGGCAGCATCACCGAGGTCAAAATGAAAGCCGTGTCCGAGGCCACGGCTTTTAGTTTTGATTTTCATGATTTGCTGCTCAAGCCGGTGGGGGGAGAAGAAGTGAGGGCATTGCGCTCATCTGACGACGCTGCCCAGTATGCTGTCATTCAGCAGGAATCTTTTTAAGCACTGGCCTTAAACTCTAGCGCTGAAAAGAATTCCTTCTGAATGACATTTTTGGGAAGAACACCCGTCTCAACCACAAGGAATCTTCATGACTCCACTCATGACTTGGATCACCGCCATTTCGCTGCTCGCACTTGCGTTGCTCGCGATCTATCGTTATACTCAAAGCAAAAATTGGCGCGCATTGCTCGTAAAAGTCGCGGCTCTCGTGTTGTGCTTTGCCTTCTTGCACGCGCTCTTTGATTTTCCCTTCGGCGCA
>CAYNDW010000827.1:0-3204 GCA_964395375.1 uncultured Cytophagia bacterium | reverse complement strand
CCGTGAAATCCGGCGACACGCTTTCGAAGATCGCCAAGCAGCTTTTCGGCAACGCCAATCGCTACATGGACATCTTCAATCTCAATACCGACATTTTGAAGAATCCGGATTTGATCAAAGTCGGGCAAAAGCTGAAGCTGCCGAATCCGTCGAAGTAAAGCCGGAAATCAATTCATGAAAGAAACGCCACTGATTGTGCCTCTTGCATTGGTGGCGTTTTTTATTTCCAGCAGTTGAAGGCACAACGTGAACGAGCCACAACCCCAAAGCTTTTGGTAAGCGGATATTGCTGTAAGCGGATACAGCGAAAGCGGTTTCCGCTTACAGTGAAATCCGCTTACAAATGCCTTTGCTTTTAGAGCAAAGAGTTCACATATAGCAACTGTTGTTTCAAACCCAAGTGAGGAGGAAGGAACATGTTCAAAGAGTTCAAAGAATTTGTGATGCGCGGCAACGTGGTCGATCTCGCGGTCGGCATCATCATCGGCGGCGCGTTTGGCACGATCATCTCGTCATTGGTGAATGACATTCTCATGCCGCCCATCGGCATGATTCTCGGCGGCCTCGATTTCAAGAATCTCAAGATCATGTTGCAAAATGAGCCGGAAGTTGCGATCAGCTATGGCGTGTTCATCAATGCCGTCATCAATTTTGTGATTGTGGCCTTCGCGCTGTTCATGGTCATTCGCGGGATGAACAAAATGCATCGCGCGAAACAAGCCGAGCCGGCTCCTGCGCCGACGACCAAAGAATGCCCGGAATGTATGATGACCATTCCGCTCAACGCCAAACGCTGCGGACACTGCGCGGTGGCGCTGTAGAACAGTAGTGATCAGTGACCAGTGACCAGTTTTCAGTTATCAGTCGTCTGATCACTGAAAACTGATCACTGAAAACTGATTACTGAAAACTGATCACTGAAAACTGATTACTGAAAACTGATTACTGAAAACTGATCACTCGCCCTTAAGGAACCTTCCCATGTCTGACTTCGAAAAGCTCGGCGTATTCTATCTCGGTCGCAAATACGATCTCAAAACGAAAAAGTCGGAAGAGTCTTTGATCTTGTACGATTCGAAAGACTTGACCACGCATGCGATGTGCGTGGGCATGACGGGCAGCGGCAAAACCGGCTTGTGCCTCGCGCTGTTGGAAGAGGCCGCGATCGACGGCATCCCCGCGCTCATCATCGATCCCAAAGGCGATCTTGGCAATCTCATGCTCACGTTTCCCGAGTTGCGGCCCGAAGATTTTCGCCCGTGGGTGAATGAAGACGAAGCACGCAAGAAAAATTTGAGCGCCGACGACTTCGCCAAACAACAAGCCGAGCTTTGGAAAAACGGTTTGGCCAAATGGGGGCAGGATGGCGCGCGCATTCAACGTTTGAAAGAAGCCGCGGAGGTCGCCGTCTATACGCCGGGAAGCACAGCAGGCTTGCCGCTTTCCATTCTGCAATCTTTCTCCGCGCCGACGCGAGCCATCATCGACGACACCGACGCCATGCGCGAGCGCGTAGCGAGCACGACCACAAGCCTGCTCGGTTTGCTCGGCATTGACGCGGACCCCATCAAGAGCCGCGAGCACATTTTAATTTCGAACGTGCTCAATTATTTTTGGACACAAGGCAAAGATCTCGATTTAGGCGGATTGATTCAAGCCATACAAACGCCGCCGATGAACAAGATCGGCGTGTTCGAGATGGATTCATTCTATCCCGCGAAGGAGCGTTTCGAATTGGCAATGTCAATCAATAACCTGCTCGCCGCGCCCGGCTTTCAAGGCTGGCTCGAAGGCGAAGCGCTCGACATTCAGCGCATGCTCTACACGAGCACGGGCAAACCGCGCCACGCAATTTTTTCCATCGCGCATCTCTCCGATCCGGAGCGCATGTTCTTTGTCTCGCTGCTCTTCAATCAAACGCTCGCGTGGGTGCGCGCGCAGCCCGGCACAACGAGCTTGCGCGCGCTATTGTACATGGATGAACTCTTCGGCTACATGCCGCCGGTCGCGAACCCGCCTTCGAAAGCGCCGCTACTCACCTTGCTCAAACAAGCGCGCGCGTTCGGCCTCGGCATCGTGCTCGCCACGCAGAACCCGGTGGATTTGGATTACAAAGGCCTCTCGAACATCGGCACGTGGTTTCTCGGCCGCTTGCAAACTGAGCGCGACAAAGCGCGCGTGCTCGAAGGCTTGGAGGGTGCATCTGCGAGCGGCGGCGGAAAATTTCAACGTTTTGAAATGGAACAAATACTCGCGGGATTGGGCAATCGCGTTTTTCTTTTGCACAATGTCCATGAAGACGCGCCCGAAGTTTTCGAAACGCGTTGGGCCATGTCCTATCTCTGCGGCCCACTCACACGCATGCAGATTAAAGTCTTGATGGATGCGAAGAGAGGCGCGTCGCCTGCTGCAACAACGGCATCGGCAAAAACTGTTGCAGTGCATGCAACTGCCAACGCGCAACGGCCCGCGTTGCCCGCGGAGGTGCCGCAAGTTTTTCTGCCCGTGCGCGGTCGCAGCGAAGACGGCGCGCAGCTTGTTTATCAGCCCTTCTTGTTGGGCATGGCGAAAGCGCATTATGATGAGGCGAAGAAGAATATCAACCTCGACGCCGACTGCAATCAACTCATTCCCGTTACCAACGAAGCCGTGATGGTGAAATGGGAGCAAGCCGTGCCGGTAGAGATTGACGAATCGGATTTGATGAAAGAAAGCGAGGGCAACGCGTTCTTCGGTGAATTGCCAAAAGCCGCAGGGCAAGCGAAGAGTTATGCTTCATGGAAAAAAGAGTTCGGCGAGGAAATCTATCGCAGTCAAAAACTCGAGCTGTTTAAAAGTCCGAGCACGGGGGAGTTGTCGCAAGTCAATGAATCCGAGCGCGACTTCCGTATTCGCATTACACAACTGGGCCGCGAGCAGCGCGATGAATGGACCGAGAAGCTGCGCGAGAAATATGCAAAGAAGATGGAAGCCATCGAAGACCGCATTCGCCGCGCGGAAGAGCGCGTGCAGCGCGAGCAGCAACAGGCGCAGCAGCAAAAACTGCAAACCGCGATCTCCGTGGGCGCAACGATCTTAGGCGCGTTCTTGGGCCGCAAAGCCGTGAGCCGCTCCACGCTCGGCAAAGCCTCGACCGCGGTGCGCAGCGCGAGCCGCGCGATGCGCGAAGGCAAAGAAGCGGACTTGGCCGAAGAGAGTCTCGAA
>CAYNDW010000826.1:0-3209 GCA_964395375.1 uncultured Cytophagia bacterium | reverse complement strand
TTTCATGCACGTGCGTTATAGCTCGCGCCTGACGTGGATGTTTGTGGCCGCGGGCTTTGTCTGGCTGCTTCTTCTGCTGGTGTTCGTGTTGAGCGACTACATGACGCGCGGCGGCTTGACGGGGCAAGGCTTGTAGTCTTGGATTTTGATCATGCACCGCCACGAATGTGCAAACGTTCGGGGCGGTTTTTGTTTGAAGCCGCTCTGCGCGCAAGATGAAGCTTGCATCGATGGCATGCGTCGTCTATATTTGCGCATCAAAGAAAGGAGTTTTTATGGAAGCGACACTTAATGACGTGGTGCAACGCCTGGAGAGATTGGAAACCGAAGTTCGTGCGTTGCGTGAAAATGTTCAGGTCTTGGATGACGACGGCTCTTGGCCGGATCGCCCGCTTACGCTTTCCGAGCAGGGGCGCTTGATGATGGCGCGTGCGCAACGCAACGCTGCGCGTGATAGCCGGATGCTGGCAAGAGTATTTGATGAGATGGGAATCACGGGACCGCCGGTTAGTCGTAAAGAACTACAACATCTTTATAGTGAAGCGGGCTTTGATTCGGAAGGAACTCAATTCGCTCAAGGTATCGTTGCAATGCGGGAGGAGTAGCAGATGCTAATTTTTTATTTTGATGCCAGCGCACTAGCAAAAGCCTACGTCAAGGAAAAAGGCACTCCCATAGTCAACCATATTCTGCAGCACACTACTTTTCAGCAATGGCGGGTATTGACGCTCGGATTGGCGGAAACTGTTTCCATTCTTGTGCGCAAGAAAAACGGCGGGGTTATTTCACCAAACTTGTTTCAGGCAAGCCTTCAAGCTTTGCGGGATGATTTTGTCGATAACAATGCTGCAATCAAAATCGAAACGACCAATGCTTTCGTTTTAGCTGCAATGCCATTCATTATCAAACATTCGATCAATTCTACCGACGCCGTAGTATTGCATTCAGCCTGCGGCCTTGCCGCGGATTTGCACGACCAGAGGCATGAGCTTATACTCGTCACCGCGGACAAACGCCTCGTCTCCGCCGCGGAGGCTGAGGGCTTGCGCGTGATCAATCCTGAAACGGCAACCTTGGAAGAAATGGAAAAACTTCTGGTGTCGGTGTCGGATTAACCAAGAAATTTTTGATCTCTCCCCTATCGCATCCCCTCGCTTATGAACTACCTCGAGACACCGCCTTCCCCTCCTCTGCAACGTTACCTCGAAGCCTTTTGGCAACTTGAATCTTCCGCGCTGCTCTCTAATACTCCACCGGAAAAAATTTTACCCGATGGCTGCGCGGAAATTGTTTTCAACTTGGCCGATCCCTTTCAACGTTTTCACGATAATGCTCAGATCGAACGTCAGCCGCGCGCAATATTCGTGGGACAGATGCGGCAACACATTACGATTGCGCCCACGGGCAAGGTACAACTCTTTGGCATTCGCTTTAAGCCGGGCGGCGCATATCCTTTTCTGCAACTTCCTCTTTCTGAAACGGTGAATCAAATCATCGACGCGGAAGTTGTGCGCCGCGACTTTGTCGTTGAACTGGAAGAGCGGCTGCATGAAGCTCGCTCGTTCCGCGAAAGAAAGCGCGTCGCCGAACAAGCTTTATTGCGGCGCACGTGCCAAGAAAGTGACCACGCCGTAGAAGCATTGGTCGCCAGAATCATCGTCTCGGAAGGCCTGCGCAGCGTGACGGAATTGGCGCGCGATATCGGTTTGAGCGCGCGCCAACTTGAGCGCCGATTCCAGACGCACGTGGGACTCAGCCCGAAAATACTCGCGCGCATCATTCGTTTTCAAAAAGTTTTCAAAGCCAGAGAAGAAAGCTCAAACGGTTGGAGTCACGTTGCCCTTTCGTGCGGGTATTATGATCAAGCCCACCTCATTCACGACTTCAAAGCCTTCTCCGGCCAGAACCCCTCCGCGTTTCTCCTCGAACAAACCGCGATGTCGGCTCATCTCACGCGCAAGAAAAGAATGTCGTTTTTTTACAAGACAAAGAGCTGATGGTTTTTCTATATTGCAAGCGACGTGATAAATGCGTGCGGCTCGGAAGTGTCATTCAGGAGGAATCTTTTTACTCGCTGGAGATATTTCCCGGTGCTTAAAAAGATTCCTCCTGAATGACAACCATGGGGCGCGATAAACGTAACCGTGCAACAGTAACACTCACTCAATTACCGGAAGGAGAAGCTTTCATGAAACCGAAATTTGTTTTACTCTGTTTGATGTTGTCCTCGCTCTCATTCGCACAGGAGCAGAAACCCACCATCAACGATCTCGCGTGGCTCGCGGGATGCTGGGAGCGCAGCGGCAACGGGCGAGAAGGCGTGGAACAATGGATGAAGCCCGCAGGACAAACGATGCTCGGCATGAGCCGCACCGTGGCGAACGGCAAACTGCGCGAGTTTGAATTTCTGCAACTGCGCACCAAAGAAGACGGCTCGATTCATTACGTCGCGCTGCCTTCGGGCCAGCAAGAGACGTGGTTCAAGCTCGTGAAGAGCGGCAAGCACGAAGCCGTGTTTGAAAATCTCGAGCACGATTTTCCGCAGCGCATCATTTATCGTTTAGAGAAGGATGGTTCGTTGCTCGCGCGTATCGAGGGCATGAGCAAAGGCCAATTGCAGGGGATTGATTTTCCGATGAAGCGAGGCAAGTGCGAATAAGCCTTGTGAGTTTGCCGCTCAGCTTCGGCACTCACCTAGATCGTGTCATTCCGGAGGAATCTTTTTGCGCACCGGCGTTATTCTCGAGCGCTAAAAAAGATTCCTGCTGAATGACATTCCGAGCTAATGTTTTGCATCATCTGTTGGCATGACCATCTTCCATTCCTGCGGCCAGTCGGTGATTTCGTAACGCTCCGTCATCGGGAAATACGGCGGCCGGTGTTGTTCGAGGCGTTGGTCGAAGCGCACGTGCGTGGCGTAGCGTGGCTCCGTTGCCGAAAGCGAGCCGGCGCTTAGGCTCCCGTAGATGCGCAACGTGGCTTGGTCAGCGCCGTACAAGTGCGTCACCTCGAATCTCCCACCGGCCAAGATCGCGGCATAAATGTGCAAGTCTCCCGAACCGGTAATTTGCGGCGGTGCGATGACAATATCCTTGCGGCATACCAAGCCTAAATAATCTTCCGAACCCGCCTCAAGCTCGGGCGAGTGCGCATAGGTGAGATCCTCCTCGATCACGATTTTTTTCTCGCTTTGCACCAGCACTTTGCCG
>CAYNDW010000825.1:0-3210 GCA_964395375.1 uncultured Cytophagia bacterium | reverse complement strand
TAACCAGTTACCAGTAACCAGTAAACAGTAACCAGTAACCAGTAACCAGTAACCAGTAACCAGTAACCAGCAACCAGCAACCAGTAACCAGTAACCAGCATCCAGCCTCATTTCACCAACAGCATCCGTTTCACTTCAACATTCTCACCGACACTCAAGCGATAGAAGTACAACCCCGTGGGCATGCCGGTCGCGTTGAAACGCACTTGATACGTGCCTGCGGGCTGCGCTTGATTCACCAGCGTTGCGACTTCGCGACCGAGCATGTCATAAACTTTCAACAAGACGCGGCCCGACTTGGGCAAGCCGTACGTGATGTTCGTGCTCGGATTGAACGGGTTGGGAAAATTTTGTTCGAGCTGATAACTCGAAGGAATCGTTTCGCTGTAGCGTACTTCCACTTCACTGATGATCGAATACACCGTGTATTGCGGATTGTAATTCGCCCACTTCGCATCCCAGCGCGTATCGCCGCCGAACGCGCCGCGATAGATTGTCGCGGCGAAGAACGCATCGGTCAAGCGCGCGTTGGTGAAATCCGCGCCGCTCAAGGCGAGCGAGCCGACCGTGGGCCTGAAATCGGCATTGGTCAAATTGAACGCATTCGACAGCTTCACCTCTGAAGTCGTTGCCACGCGATTGTTGCCATAGCCGGGCGTATCAAACCACGCGAGCGCGGCAAAGCTATTCGTTGCATTGGTGATGACCGTGTCGCTGCTCGCGAGAATCGTGTTGCGAATTTGCAGCTTGTTCGTGGTCGCATTGTCCGCGGTGGAATTTGCGTCGATCAACACGCCCGAGGGCCAACCCATAATGACGCTGTTATATAAAGACAACTCGGTATTGCGCCGGAGGTGCATGCCGCGACGATAATTCGCATTCACCACGTCGTTCTTGTTCGCCTTCGGGCCGATGAGGGTCACGTTCGAAAAGAGCGCGCTGGTTTTGGGCGTGCCGGGGGTGCCGGTCGCATCATTGTCCGATTCAAAACCGTTGCTGCCGCTTTGATCGGCGGCATTCGGATCACGCAGACTGAGCGCGAATTGCACTTTGCCGGAGTAGCCGTTGTCCGTGTCGAAATCATCATCCAAGCCCGCGAGCGCGATGAGATATTTGCAATTCACCGTGCCGCCAAACCATTCGAACGAATCATCGCCGGAGTAACTGACTTGCACATATTCGATGGTCGTGCCGTTACCCACGCCGCCGAGCGTCAAGCCATTAATCTCGTTGTTGGGTTGAAACGCAATGCCGGGAAACTCGATGCGCACGTGACGCAACACGCCGCTATTGTCGCTCGCATCGCTGCCGCCATAGGTTGAGCCGACGCCGCCTTCAATCACACCCGTGCCGCCGGGGAGATTCACCGGCGCTTTGCCGCAAAGAATAATGCCGCCCCAATCGCCATAGGTGCGTTGGCCTGCGGGTTGATCGCTCGTGAACACGATGGGTCGATCCGCAGTGCCAGTCGCGTTGATCTTCGCGCCTTGCTCGACAATCAACGAACCCTTCGAAGCTTTTTCGCCGAAGATAATCGTGCCCGCCTCAATGTTCAGTGTTGCGCCGGACTTGACGTATACAAAACCTTTGAGCAGATATTTGTTATTGCTGGTGAGCGTGGTGTTCGCGGTAATGTTGCCGGAAAGCTCAATCCAATTGCCGGAAGAAGTTTGTTGCGGGTTGTAATTCGTCCAGCCCAAATCCCAACGTTGCGTACCGAATGCGCCGCGATAACTTGTCGGCGTGAAGAAAGCATTCGCCAAACGCGCGCTCGTGAAGTCCGCGCCGCTCAATGCGGGCGAGCCGGTTCGCGGCGAGAAGTTGGGATTATAAAGGTTGAAGGCCTCGACAAGTTGCACGTCCGCCGCATTCGCCAAACGCGCGTTGCCAAACGCCGCGGTTCCAAACCACGCGAGCGCATTGAAGCCGTTCGTCGCATTCGTAATCACCGTATCGCTGCCGGCCACGATGGTGTTGCGCACTTCGAGCTTGCCGGTGTTGGCGTTGTCCGCGGTCGAGTTCGCGTCGATCAAAATACCGGAAGGCCAGCCCATGATGATGCTGTTGTATAAAGACATCTCGGTGTTGCGCCGCAAGTGCGCGCCGCGACGATAGTTCGCATTCACCACGTCGCTCTTGTTTGCCTTCGGCCCGACCACGGTGAAATTCGAAAACGTCGCGCCGGTTTTGGGAGTCGCCGGCGTTCCCGTCGCGTCGTTGTCGGATTCGAAGCCGACGCTGCCGCTTTGATCCGCGGCCTCGGGATCGCGCAGCGCGAGCGCGAATTGAATTTTTCCGGAGTAGCCGTTGTCGGTGTCGAAGTCATCGTCCAGCGTGCGATAGGAGATCAAATATTTCGCATTCACCGTGCCGCCGAAAAATTCGAAGCCGTCATCGCCGGAGTAACTCACTTGCACATACTCGATGGTCGTGCCGCTGCCCACACCGCCGAGCGTTAGACCGTTGATCTCGTTGTTGGGTTGAAACGCGATGCCGGGATATTCGATGCGCACGTAGCGCAACACGCCGCTGTTATCGTTCGGATCGGCGCCGCCGAAGATCGCGCCCACGCCGCCTTCGATAATGCCCGAGCCGCCGGGGAGATTCACCGGCGCTTTGCCGCAAATGATGATGCCGCCCCAATCGCCGAATGAGCGTTGGCCCGCGGGCAATGCGCTCGTAAACACGATGGGCTGCGCCGCAGTGCCTTCGGCCATAATCTTGGCGCCTTGTTCAATGATCAATGCGCCTTTTGAATCTTTATCGCCATATACCACGGTGCCGGGCTGAATCGTGAGCGTCGCGCCGGTTTTGACATAGACAAAGCCTTTGACGAGATAAGCGTTATTGCTCGTCCACGTGGTGTTCGTGGTGATATTGCCGGAGACTTCGATGCTACTGCCGCGCGCGAACGTCGCCGCGAGCAACACGAGCGTGAATAAACTGGAAACAATTCTGCGATACATGATTCCTCCACGAGGTTAGGTTCAACTTTTCCATCCGAGCAAAGACTTAAAGCCTTGGCCTAGGCTCGACAAGTAATTTACGGTAAATCGGTTAATCGAGGATAAAGCCGCGGTTAAGAATTCATTAAGCTATAGGCAAGTTATATCTAAGCTGTGTTTGCGTGAAGCAGGTGGCAACTATGATCAGGTTAAAAAATATATAAAAGAAAATTGTTTAAACATAAGTAATTTTAAGGGAAGAGTA
>CAYNDW010000824.1:0-3213 GCA_964395375.1 uncultured Cytophagia bacterium | reverse complement strand
GCTTGCAGTTGCTCGCCCTTGCCGCCTTCGATGAATTTTTCATAAAGGCTCGCGTCCCAAATGTCGAAGAAATCGCCCATGCCGATGTAGCGCATCTCTTTGGTGATGTTCGCGGACTGCAACACCTCGGGCGGAAAATTGATGCGGCCTTGATTGTCGAGCCGCACTTGATGGCAATACGCGAGCACCGATTGCATTTTATAAATTCCCATCTCGGTCTCTTCATCAAACTCGGAAGCCATGGGCAAGATCTTCTCGCGGAAGTACGCAATGGGGTAGGCGCGAATGAGGGTCGCGTTCGGCTTTTCGATGAGCCGGAGCATGAGCGTCTTCATATCCAATAGCTCCACAATTTCTCGAATCTTTGCCGGAATGGCTGCGCGGCCTTTGTCATCGAGTGTTTGCTTGAAGCGCCCGTAAAACTTTGGGATGATTTCAGAAAGTTCAACCATGGTCTCGAACTGTTATCCCCAACATTACCCACTTAAATACACTTCTCTCCACTTTCACCCATATAATAACCAAAATGCTCTGGCAAGTCAAGAATTATTTCGTTTATTCACAGGTTTTTAATGATTTTAGTAAAATTTTATGTGAACATATGAGAGCTTGAGATTTAATGTCCACCTGAAAGCCTTGGCAAGATAATTTTTCGGCAGGATTCTTATGCAAAGAGTGGTGAAATAGTTTTGCCGCAAATCGTTTTGCCTTTGGTTTTGAATAAGCAAAACGATTTGCGGTAAGGACTATTCTGAAGCAAGAAAGAATGGATGAAATGAGGCCGGTGGGAATGATGGAAGAAGAGAACTACACTTGTTTGCGCCAGCCTTTGAGCAGGATGCCGACTCCAATGGCGATCAAGATAATCGGCCAGTAGCGATCGACGTTGTAGATAATATCAAACTCGCGCAGAAAGAACGCACCGCCGAACAAGAGGAAAGCGCTGCCGGGAATGAGCATGCCCCACTGGCTCGGCGCAAAGATAAACACGGCGAGGCAGCCGAGGCCCGCGGCAATCAACCAAATCGGCCAGGGATGATAGATGTAAGGAATGAAGTCGTAATTGCGGAGGATGAAAAAAACACTCAGCGTAAGAAAGAAGGCCGTGCCGAATACGCCCTCGCGCCGGCCCCAGCCTTGAATGCGCGTGGCAGAAGCGAGAGCCAAAAGGAGGAAAACAAATGGATAGATTTCAAAAAAAATCGGGATTGGCCAATCCAAACGCTGCGCCAGGAAATATACACCGAGGAGAATCAAAATGATTCCCGGCACGATCGAGTTTTTTTGCTTTGCCATGGTCGCCTCTGCTAAACAAAGTGTGTGACGCTTTTCGATCAAGCCACGGAAGTATTATTGTGGCGCTCCGGCTCAGGTTCGGGCACAACGACCATCACCACGACGTACGCAATGATTCCAAGAAAGAAGCCGCTAAAGAAAGTCGCGAGCACCCAGCCCACGCGCACGAGCGAGGGATCAAGATTGAAATAGTCGGCCATCCCACCGCACACACCGCCGATCATGCGATCGTTGCGGGATCGGGTCATTCGTTTTGCGCTCATATTTGTTTCTCCTGTTGGACTAAAGCCGGATTGCGGCGTATACGTTTGCGAGAATTTATTTTCCGGCACGCCGTGCAACACCAAAAACAAACCTAACCCAATCAGCACAACAGAAAATATCACTCCAAAGCCCAACCAATCCGGCCAGTAAACATGCCAACGCCACGGCACAAGCAAATCAAAACCATGCCGATCAGCCAACCACATCACGCCGAGCACGATGAGCAGTGTGCCCCAAATGTAACGGCCAGTATTCGACGGCGGTCGCACCGGCGCAGACATGCCGAGAGGATTATCCGGCACAATCGCCCACACGACGATATAGGCGAGCGCGCCGGCCAATCCGAAGAAGCAACTGATCACCCACAACACGCGCACGAGGCCGGTGTCAAGTCCAAAGTGTTCGGCAACGCCGCCGCACACGCCGGCAAGCTTGCGATCGGCAACGGAACGATAGAGCCGGCGCGCCTCGGCCGGGTTGGGTTGCGTTTGCTGATTTTGATTTTGTTCGTTCATGATCTCGCTTCAACAAGTTGGGGGGGATACTTCGCACGGCGAGTAAACGCAAAGCGCTGACTGAAGTTTCACTTGCCGCGGAAGTATTTCTGCTCTAGCGCCATGATCTTTTCCACACGTTTGAGATGACGCCCGCCGCCAAAACCGGTTTCCAGCCAAACTTTCACGATCTCCTTCACGATATCGATGCCGAGATTGCGACTGCCGAGCGATAAAACGTTCGCGTTATTATGCTCTCGGCTGTTTTTGGCCGTGTAGGTATCATAACAAGCCGCAGCGCGCACGCCGGGAATTTTGTTCGCAGCCATGGCGGAGCCGACGCCCGCGCCGTCAATCACAATGCCGCGCGAGGCCGTGCCGCTCGCCACTTTTTGCGCGACCAACTCGGCAATGTCGGCATAATCCACCGGCGCTTCGCTAAACGTGCCCACGTCATCAAAACGATAGCCGAGGCTGCGCAGATGATCTTTCAACTGCTCCTTCAGCGCATAGCCGCCGTGATCGGAGCCGAGGGCAATAGCACCCGCAGATGCAAGCAGCGATTCCGGAGGCTTGCGCGCTGGCTCGGCTGGCTTTTTTTCTTGGGAAGAGTCCACGAGCGCGATCTTTTTAACCCGCGCCGCATCGCGCGCCGCGGGCGTGATCAATCCGCCGGTGGGCACAAGCAATTGCGTCTTGTGCTCTTGCCACGCTTGAATCACGTCGCGTTCCGTGATGACGCGTTTCGGTTTGTTGGAAGAAGAGGGCATAAGCTCGTAGCCAATTGAATTTGTGTTAAACCTTTTCAGCGCCACACGGATCAAAAGCGCACACTGAAAATATTTTCGGTGTGCGCTTTTGATCCGTGTGCAATCGCAACAAGCTCTCAGATCATTTGTAAGTTTGATTCACGGCTTCGAATAAACGATGGAATCAATTCACCGAGCCGATCAACCCCGTCATCGGCACGAACTTCACGGCCACGGACTCATGACGTGAAATCTTGCCGTGCTCATCTTTCGTAATGATCACGAGGCGTTGCTGCTCCTCCCCGAGCGGCAGAATCATCATACCGTTGGCCGCGAGCTGCTCCAGCAATCTCTCCGGCACGTGGTTGGGCGCGGCGGAAACGATGATGCGATCAAACGGCGCCGCCTCG
>CAYNDW010000823.1:0-3216 GCA_964395375.1 uncultured Cytophagia bacterium | reverse complement strand
TCATCACCGTGGCCGGGAAATAATCCGGATGCGTGTACGGCAGCGCCATATAGCCGATGCGAATCTGCGATTGCTTCGCGCCCGGCACGTCGATGAAATAGAGCAGCGGCTTGTCGGTGGCGGGCGCAACCGCGTATTCTTGAAATTTCACTTCTTTCGCCGGCCACTTTTGTTCTAATGAAGCGAAGAGCTTCAGCGCCTGCTCCTTCGAAACGTTGCCCACGATAGTGAGAAACGCAACACTCGGTGAATAATTTTTCGCGTAGAAATTTTTCAGATCGGCAATTGTGATCTGCTCGACCGAAACCGGCGTGCCGTAGGTGTTGTGCGCGAGAATGTGCGCATTGCCGTAGAGCAATTTGCGATGCACCTTCTCCGCGATCGTAGCGGGATCGACGCTGCGGCGATTGATGGTTTCAATCGTCTCTTGTTTGATGCGGCTAAATTCTTTTTCATCCCAACGCGGCTCGAGCAGCACTTCTTGCAACAACGCATAGGTCGGCTCAAGCTTCGTCGACAGCGTGTTCGCGGAAATAGTGATGGCCTCGTCGCTGGTGGACATGCGAATGCTCGAACCCAACTCGTCGATGGTCTCTTCCAGCTCCAGCGGCGTTTTGTTTTTCGTGCCTTCCATCATGATGTCGGTCATCAAATTCGCCACGCCGACTTTATTGGGATCATCGAGCAGCAAACCGCCTTTGAGCGTGAGCGCCATTTCCACGAGCGGCAATTCTTTGTGCTCTATGCCATACACGCGCAAACCGTTCTTCAACGTGTGCGTCCAAATCTGCGGCGTCGCGCTTTGCGGCGAAGGGCCTTGCGCCGGCTCAATCGTGCGATCAAAACTCGAAGGCAATTTCTCGCGCGCTGTGCTCGTTCCGGCTTGCGCGGTTTTGTGGTCCGCGTTCGGCGTGATCGCTTCTTCCACGACGGGGAAGCGTTCGGAATTTTCCGCGACTAAAGCGGTTTTGCCTTTGGGCACAAAACTGGTGAGCACGTAGTGCTTGCCCTTGAGATATTGGTGGTACACGCGCCACACGTCTTCTTTGGTCACAGCCAGCGTGTTTTGAATATCCTGCGTGATGAAATCCGGCGAGCCGGCGTATTCATTATAATACGCGAGCTGAAAACCCTTGCCCAGCAAGCTCGAAATGCCGTTGTAGAAATTCGTTTCGGTCTTGGCTTTGATGCGCGCCAAATCACGCTCGGTGAAGCCTTCTTTTTCAAAACGCGCGAGCGCTTCGAAAATCGCCTGCTCCACTTCGGTGAGTGTCTTATCCGGAAACGCGCGCACACGGAATTGGAAATAACCCGCCACTTCCAAGCTTTGTTGAAATGCCGCGGCCGAAGGCGCGAGCTTTTTCTCTTCGACAATCACTTTGTAGAGCGGCGCCTTCTTGCCGTCGGAAAGCAAGTCCGCGAGCAGATCGAGCGCATACGCATCTTTGTTGAAATTTTGCACGGAGGGAAATGACAACGTGGCTTCGGGCGAGCGCGCGAAGTTGTCTTCATGCGAAGCGCGTTTGGTTTGCGCCAAGGTCACGGGCACGGGCTTAGGATCGGGCACGGGCGCGGACGCTTTCAACTCGCCGAAATATTTTTCCACCCATTGCTTAGTTTGGGCGTTATCATAATCGCCGGCGATCACGAGCGTGGCGTTGTTCGGGCCGTACCATTTCACAAAAAATTGGCGCACGTCTTCAAGCGTGGCGTTCTTCAAATCCTCGAACGAGCCGATGACTTGCCAATTGTACGGATGCGTTTCGGGAAAAAGGGATTTGTGAATGACGTAATTGGTGTGGCCGTAAGGCACGTTGTCCACGCGCTGGCGCTTTTCATTTTGCACCACGTCTTGTTGATTGGCGAAGGCCTCCGCGGTGATGGTCGGCAGAAGATAGCCCATGCGATCGGCTTCGAGCCACAAGCACATTTCGAGCGCGTTCTTGGGCACGACTTCATAGTAAATCGTTTGGTCGAAATTAGTGCCGCCGTTCAGCTCGCCGCCCGCGCCTTGAATTTTGCGGAAGAACTGATCTTGCCCCACATGCTGCGATTCTTGAAACAGCATGTGCTCGAACAAATGTGCGAAGCCCGTGCGGCCTTTCTCCTCGCGGCCGGAGCCGACGTGATAGAGAATCGCGACGGACACGATGGGATCGGACTTGTCCGCGTGCAGAATCACTTCCAAACCGTTTTTGAGTTTGTACTTCTCATACGCGATTTTGAGCGCGGGTTTATCCGCGGCCGAAAGCCCGACGGCAAGGCTGAGTGCGATGCAGCTTGTTGCAATGATCTTTTTGAAATGCATTGTGCTCCTCACAGAGTTGGTGAAGTGGGATGGATGATTTATTTTCTTCGTGGAAAATTTTTAAGCAGCTACCGCGGCGTTGCCATTCGCGGCTTTGGGCGGATGCGTCGGCATCACCAGAATTTGATAACCATAGTCGAGCAAAATGTCGGAAGATTTGTTGCTGGCAAAATCCAAAAGCTCGATCAAACGATCTTCATCTGCGGGCGAAGTGACGTTTAACCATAAGTCCGCGGGATCTTCCGGGCTTTCGCTGATCTTAACCAATTCAACTTCTGGAAATTTTTCATGAATAGAGCCGATCAGCCCGTCAATAAGTTCTTGCTGTTTGAAATTGATCATAGTTTTACCTCCGCATGAATCAGTTTTATTAGTTCCTCTGCTCTTGCCAATTGCCGTGAAGCTATTTTGACGCTGATAGAGTTTTCGGAATAGTCGGCGAGGTTTCGCACGTTGAGCATATCACTCAAAAACGAGGCGACGGCGCCGGGGTATACTTTTCTGCGTCTTATCAACTCACGGCTAAAGCTCGCTTGCACCCATTTGTGTTCTCTTTTTTCAGTTATAACTCCGATGTGCGCCAACGCCGCCACCGCAGCTTGAAACGCGGCGCAATAAGCCCGATTCGCCACAGCATCATAATAACCGTGCTCGAAACAATAACGCGCAACGCTCAAGTTGTCGAGCGCTTTCTTTAAAAACTCTGCTTTCATGCTCCACCTCCATTTTGAGGGGAATTTAGCAGGATTTGCTTGCGGCACAATTGAAAATTCCGTTGCAACAGGAAGCGGAAATTCTATCTTGCAGAAGGACGTTTAAACGAGTGCTTTGTTTAATCTCCATACCGCTGCAAACTTTATTTCGAGGCCGTGCATGAAGCGCTTCAGTACAAGTTTTATCCGCATCTT
>CAYNDW010000822.1:0-3221 GCA_964395375.1 uncultured Cytophagia bacterium | reverse complement strand
ACCCCAGGCTGTTAAAAAAAGCTTGATTCTGTCATAGAAATCAGGATGACATTTCAAAACGCTTTGTAAATTTACCCGTGAGCATAACTCTTGGGTTCCCGCTTCACTCCATCTCTTCCCTCACCGGCCTGCGGTTTGCATAAAATTTATTTCTTAACGCACACAGCCGCGAGCATTACGCGAAGTTCAGGTTGGACATTTCTCTAAGAATCCCGACATTGCGCCGCATTTTTTAACACGCTGCCGACCTCTGAGCGCTGGCTGCATTGCCAACCAGCATCTCATCTTACAAAACCGTGCATCAAATTCGTTATTGCCTCCGTTCACGCCATCATTCATTGAGGCCGCATGAATCGTTCAGAAAATTTTGAGCCGCAAGCCGCGACTTTACAGCAAAGCACAATGCTTATGACAATTCCCCCCTTGAGGGGGGCTAGGGGAGTATCCTTCAAAGCGAGCAAAGATTTTCGATTCTCTTTTTTCTCTCTTCATGATAGCGAGCAACACCCACCTGCCCCCCTCAAGGGGGGAATGGTTTGGAGTTGTGCTCTTAGCTTCGCTCTCCTCCTCAGCCTCATCGCCACTGCGAGCATTGCGCAGACCTTCGGCAAAAATCACGTGCAGTATAAAACTTTCGACACGAAATACCTCCAATCCGAGCACTTCGATATTTACTTCAACACCGGCGGTGCGGAGCTGGCGGAATTTACCGCGGAGATCGCAGAAGAAAGTTATCAAGAGCTCAAAGACGATTTTCGTTATGAATTGAACGACCGCATTACCATCATCGTTTACAATAGCCACAATGATTTTCAACAAACCAATCTCAGCCTCGGCCCGCCCGAAGAATCCGTGGGCGGCTTCACGGAGTTTTTCAAGAACCGCGTGGTCGTGCCGTATGAAGGCGATTGGGAGAAATTTCGCCACGTCATTCATCACGAGCTGACACACGCGGTGATGCTGCAAATGGTTTACGGCTCCGGCGTGCAAGCGATTCTCACGGGCCTCGCGCGGTTGCAATTGCCGCTGTGGTTCATCGAAGGCATGGCCGAATTTCAAAGCCGCGGGTGGGACACGGAAAGCGATATGTTCATGCGCGACGCGGCGCTCAACGGTTACGCGCCCGAGATTGAATACTTGAACGGCTTCCTGGCTTATAAAGGCGGGCAATCCGTGCTCTATTATATTTCGCAAACCTATGGCGGCGAAAAAATCGGCGAGCTGCTCGGCAAAGTGAAGATCAACAAAAGCCTCGAAGCAGGCTTAAAGCAAGCCCTCGGCGCGGGCGTGGAAGATTTGAATAAGCGTTGGCAGAAGTATTTGAAGAAAGAATATTGGCCCGACATTGCGGGCCGACAAGAGCCGGGCGAGATCGGCAAGCAACTCACGGATCACATTGAGTATCGCAATTTCATCAACAACAGCGCGGCGCTTTCGCCGAACGGCGACAAGATTGCGTTTCTCTCCGACAAGTCGGATTACTTTGATATTTATTTGATGAGCGCGATTGACGGCAAGATCCTCGCGAAGCTGGTGAGCGGACAAAAGACCGGCGATTTGGAAGAGCTGCATTGGCTCCGTCCCGGCATCAGTTGGTCGCCCGATAGCAAGCGCATTGTGTTCGCGGCCAAAGCCGGCGCGGAGGACGCGCTGCATATCGTCGACGTGAAGAAGAAAAAAATCGTGCGCACGATGAAGTTCGGTTTGGACGGCGTGTTCTCTCCCGTGTGGTCGCCCAAGGATAATGAGATTGCGTTTGTCGGCACGAAGCATGGCCAGTGCGATCTCTACACGGTGAATTTGAAAACCGCGGCGTTGCGCCAAATCACCGACGACGTGTTCAGCGATCTTGATCCTTCTTATTCGCCCGACGGCGCGAAGCTCGCGTTTATCAGTGATCGCGGCGCGCACGTGAATGCCGACAGCTTGCCGCATGATTTCAAAATTTGGCGCACGGACTTTCGCAATCTCGATGTGTATGTCGTGGAGGCAAAGGGCATGGCGCATGGGGCGCGATTAGAGCAAATCACGGACACGCCGTTCTTCGAAAAGACGCCAGTGTTTTCGCCGAAGGGAGACAAGCTTGCGTTCACGAGCGATCGCTCCGGCATTTACAATATCTATGTGACCGATCTCGCCACGCGCGCGGAGCATCCAATCACGAATGTGCTCACCGGCATCTTTCATCTCTCGTGGGCCGGCGACGGTTCGCGCATGACGTTCGTTTCGTTTTATAATGGCGGCTACGATATTTTTTTATTGAAGAATCCGCTTGAAGTGAAGCCGGAGCACATCACTTTGGCCAAAACCGCTTTTCTCGCGCGGTTGGAAGAGAGGCGGCAAGGAAAGAAAAAATTTGAGCCGATCACAGCCGCGGAGGCGCATGAAGATCGCGGGGAGGATAAATATCGTCACTATGTTTTCGGCCGCGAGTTTGCAAAAGGCGAGTTGCTGGCGCGCAGCGAGCGCATCGCGTTTCTCGATACGAACACGTACAAGCTGCCGAGTGGCGAATACAAAATTAAAAAGTATAAAACGAAATTCTCGCCGGACATTGTGTATGGCAACGCGGGCTACAGCCAATTCTTCGGCGTGCAGGGGCAAACGCTCATCTCACTTTCGGACGTGCTCGGCAATCATCGTATTGATTTGTACACGGATTTATTTTACGACATTCGCAATTCGAATTACCTCGTGCAGTATTATCATCTGCCGCGACGCACGGACTATGGCGTCGGCGCGTTTCACAATGCGTGGCTCTTCGCGAGCCGTCGCCTCGGCGTGTTGCGCGACCGTTATTACGGCATGTCGCTGCTCGCTTCGCATCCGCTCAACACGTTCAATCGCCTCGAAGGCGGCGTGAGTTGGCTCGGCATCAATCGCGATTATCTTGAAACCAATCGCGGCACGGAACGCATTCGCGTGCTGATGGGCAGCCTCTCGTATGTCACCGATCATGCGCTGTGGGGTTGGACCGGCCCGAACAACGGCGCGCGTCGCGAGTTGAATATTACCTACTCGCCTAAGATCGACGGCAACAACGGTCTCGGTTTCCTCACCATGCGCGGTGATACGCGGCGCTACTTCAAATTCTTTAAAGAGTATAATTTCGTCTTTCGCCTGTCCGCGGGCATTTCCGAAGGCAGCGAGCCGCAGCAATTTTATCTCGGGGGCATCGACAATTGGCTCAATCAAAAATTCAACGGCGGCATTCGCATCGA
>CAYNDW010000821.1:0-3232 GCA_964395375.1 uncultured Cytophagia bacterium | reverse complement strand
CTCAAGCCGCCCGAAGGGCTGCGGTTTTCAGCTTGTCTGAAAATCCGCTGTAGGAATTTAAAAGTTTAATTCGCCTATCCCCGGCCGAGAAAATCAATTCGCTTTGGTCAAGCCCAACCGCTTCAAAACCATATTGAACACCTCCGTGCCCAGCCAGCCGCCGATGATCGAAAGCGCGAGCGCGCTCAACGGATTCAACACGATCTCGCGCGAGATAAGTGGCAACACGCCGAAGACGAAGGCCCAATAAAACACGAAACCGGTAATCAATCCCAGCACGATGCGCCACCATTGCGCCCCGGTTTCGCGCCAATATGCAATCACGCCGCCGAGCGTTGCGCCGAGTACGGAGAGCGCAAGAACTAAAACCGGCAACGTCACTTGCACCAGCGCGGAAGCCGTTTGCAAATTCGGCGTGGCGGCGGAGATGCTCACCTCACCGCGCCAAGTCGGGCGAAAACTTGTGCGCGCTTCGAAACCGCCCGCGGCAATGGTCAATTCTTTGGTTTCAATATCGCCGCGCCCGGATGCGATGGTAAAAGAGACCTTGCGTGGCCCCTCCGTCGCCACCGGCTTGCCATCGCTATCTAGCAGCTTGATGATGAGGTCGGATTTATCCACGAGTGTGATCACCGGCGGACTCGCGTCCAGCGCGAGTTGAGTGATGGGCGGGCCAAATGTGATTTGCATTTTGGTATCGCCTTGAATCATCGCAGCCGGGGTTGCGCTTACAAATTCGACGGTGACGGTTTGCTGGTTTTGCGAAGTCAAAGTCGCGCTGCCCACATCTTGCCCGGCGGGTATAATTAATGGTTGCGGATCAAGCCGGCCGCCGTTGTTAAAGAAACGCACGCGAATTTCTTGCGTCGTCGAATCGTCGTTATCAACCACGAACGCCTGGATCATTGCTTGATCCTTGCCGTCGGCGAGCAACGTGCGTTGTGGACTATAACGCAGGGTGAGCGCATATGCGCTCGCAGTCTGGGCGCTGACTTGCTCGCGCGCGCTCAGGCTAAAAGTTTCACTGCCGGACCTTGCAGCGCCTTGGGGCTTGCGCGGCGGTTCACTTTGTTCTTTCCCCCTAGCTTTAACCTGAATGAAGGTTTCGCCTTGCAAGAGGCGGTCGTGCCGCGCCTGCAGATGAATGATGCCGCTCTCTTGAAATTTCATCGAGAATTTTTGCTCCGCCGCGCCCGCGGGAATGTTGACTTTCATCGTATCGGCTTTGCCCGAAGGCAAATGCGCCAACAACGTGATGACATAATCCTGCCGAACTTCCGCCGTGTTATTCTCGCTATCCAAACACATGAGCTGAATTTCCACGGACTCACCGGCGCGGAAATTTCTTCCTGCCGCTGCTATTTTCATCTTCACCGGTTTCTGATCAGACCCGTGCGCGTATCCCGGCAACACCAGGCTACTCAAGAACAGGCCGCCGCAGATGATACTCCATGCGGGCGATCGGCGTGAGATGAGTTTCGTTATGAACATCTTCATTTTTTTCCTTTCATGGCAAACGGTCATGACTAAAAATCGCGCGCGCAGCTAGCTGTTGCAGTGAGGAAGCAGGTGGGAAATTAGAAACCGGCAAAGGGCGCGGCCAAACTGTAACAAAACCACCGGGGATAGTCAAGTGGAATTTAGAAAGCGGCGTTGCCCGCGCTTCGCCGTTAGCTGAAAAAAAGATAAGGCGGGGTTACGAGAACAACGGAGGCTGCGGGTATGTTTAGGATTGTTCGCAATAATATTATTCCCAGATCGCAACTGCGCATAGACGGAAAACAACACGGATTCAACAGGACCACCGTTTCGTTGCTCGCTTAAACATGAAAGCCGCGCAAATACTCGAGCGTGATGTATGTACGTCCCCAATGGCAAAATTTCCACGAGTTCTTCTCTGATGGCGCTGGCCGGCCTGAATCGGCTCTTTGAAGCGCAGGAGAATTTAGACGGCCTGTTGCAAAACGCGGCGCGCATTATCGTGGATAGTTTAGCGCTGCAACGCTGCGTGATTACGTGGCTGGCCGAAGATCGGGTGACCATGAGCGTGCGCGCGAAATATAGTCGCACGAACCTTTCCTCCTTGCCTACGCAGACGGCCTCCCAGCCCAACCTGATCGCGGCAGACTATAACCCCGGCTTGGTGCCCGTCGTGTTTGAGGCGAGCGCCGAGTCGAGCAACGGCATGCAAACGCCGCAAAAATTCACGGCGCCGTTACGCGTGAACCAGCAAGTCATCGGCTACGTCTGCGTTGCTCGCGGAAAAACTTCCTATGCGCGGCCGCAGCTTGACGCGGAGTTTTTTCAGGCCGTGTGTGAACTATTGGGGCGCGCCGTTGAATTTATGCAAATGCGGCAAATGCTGAACTCGCGCTATGCTTTAGCGGCTGCAAGCAAAGCCGCGCGCGCGGAAACCGGCAACGCGCAAACACTCGACGCTTGCGTGCTGCAATCGGTGCAGAACCCGGAACGAATCGCTCGCATTATTGCGCGTTCGTTCTATAAAGATTTGCGCAAAGCCGGTTTTGCGGCAAAACAAATTTTATTGATCGCTTCGGAAATCATCGGGCACTTAAGCGAGGTTTTTCATAAAACCAAAGCCAAGGCCAAATAGTTTTATTTTCGATCCCATTACAACTCACCCCTCAACTTTAATTAAGGAGTATCGCGCTATGGCAACTCAGCGTCATATAATGTATGGCGTATTGTTCTGCGCTTGGTTGGCCGCCGGCCCCGCACGGCCGCAGGATTCCACTTTTACCGAGCCGAAAAGCGGCAAGACTTTTCCCAGCAAAATTGTGTTCACGCAGGAGGGCAAAGAGATCAGCCTCACGGCCACCGGCGCAATTCAATTCATCAAAGAAAGTAAAAAAGCCGCCGCAGGTAAAGGTGAAGGCTCGCAATATGTCATGGCGCATTATATGGATGCCGCGACGCGGGATTCCCTCCAGACTGTTTATGCGATGATCCTCGAAAAGCCCGTGATCAAGCAAATGATATTTGTTTATCCCAATGAAATCGCGCCGGAGTATTTTAGAAAAATGTACAGCCGCTTCTTCTCCAAAACCGCAACCCCGGCGGAGTTGGAACAGCACCAAAGCGCGCAGTATGAATTTTTGGATGCCGCTTGTGTGCAGCTTGACGCGCAACAACAAATCGCATTTCGCTGGCTGCCCGATAATCGTTTGGTCATCATTCTCCCGAATGCCGAAGAAAAAGTGTTAAGCCCCTC
>CAYNDW010000820.1:0-3235 GCA_964395375.1 uncultured Cytophagia bacterium | reverse complement strand
TGTGGTTCTTTATCGAACTCAAGCCGCCCGAAGGGCTGCGGTTTTCAGCTTGTCTAAAAATCCGCTGTAGGCCGTTGGTTCTCGGTTTAATTGAGACGTGCGCGCAGTTCAAGCTGGGAAAAAAGACTTGACTCTCAAAGGGAAAACCATATCTTTTCCGCCAGTCGTTACCATAAACGAGGTTGGCAAATGAAACGCATGATAAGCATCGCCGCGCTGTTGATTGTTAGCATGACGCTGGCTTGGGCCGGCGCGGTCGTTTCCGATTTTCGCGGCGAGCCGAGCCGAAACAAAGTCACGTTGAAATGGACTTCCGAAGCCGAGATCAATCTGAAAGGCTTCGAGATCGAACGCGGCTTGAACAAAACGGAATTCGAGAAACTCGAATTGTTGGAAGCCAAAGGCGCAACGATCGGCAAGACGGAATATGCCTACGAAGATAATAGCGTGTTCAAAAGCGAAGGCCGGGTTTATTATTATCGCTTGAAAATTGTGGACAAGGACGGCTTGTCTACTTACACCGCCACCATCGAAGTGAATCCCACCATTTCCAGCGCGCGCGCCACGTGGGGCAGCATCAAGGCGATGTTTCGTTGATGGAGCAATACAATTTCGAATTTCATTTGAGAAGGCAAGCCCCGCGGTTTGCCTTCTTTCTTAGCGTTGAGGGAAAGAATCATGGCTCTGCTCTTGTCACCCGAGACTTACAGACAGCTTGAAAACAAACTTGGCGAAAAAGCGGCGCAGGAGCTCGTTACTGCTCTGGATGCCTCGGCGCGTGCGGTCGACAAAGTTGATGAAGCCCTCGCGAACGTCAAGGACAAAGCCGATTTTCTCATCAGCCAAAAGAAGTTTGAGCTTAAAGACGAATTGACGAAAGAGCTTGCTACGAAAATCGACATTGCCGAACTCAAAGTCGATATGGCCGGGCTCAAGGCTGAAATCGCACGGATCGAATTTAAACTGGATCGCAAATTTACCATCATGTTGATGATTCTTCTCTTCGCCATCATCTTTTTGAATCAAAACGCGCTCAGATTCATTGCCGAAATCTTTGGGCTGATCAAACCTTGAGTCGACTCTTCTGCTCTAAGTGATTCCCTCCAGTTCTCTCTCTCCATTTGTCGCCTTTTTTTTCTGCTCCCCCCACTGGTATGAACTTTGTATTTTTCAAATGCGCCGGTCTTGCGCTCCGCGCTTGCTCTGAGGTTGTCGCAGGCCTACAGCACGAGACTATTTCGCGTAGTTTCCAAACGTTGTGCGCGCGCAACAAATGGTGCGCACCTCGGCTCGTAGAATCAACACGAGCCGCGGTTCTTGTGCAGTAGAACTAACAGATCATAAAACTCAACCGCACGCGCGATTTCGCATTTCAAAAAGACCGCTTGTATTACTCTGAAGCAAGGCCGCGTCCGCGTGGTAATTGACTTGCGAATTTGAAGCTGCATATTCGTGCTCATTTTTTTGATCATTCCAGACGATTTTTTTAGCGAGTTAGACTTATGTTAAACCGAAAACAAGTTTTGCGCATGCATCTCGCGGTTAGCGGAATGCTGGCGTTGGTTTTGACGAGCGCGGCTTGGGCGCAATCTAGCAAGCAACCCGACCTGCGCATTCAAGCTTTGTCCGCGCAGCCGGGCAAACCCTCGGTGTATGAGATTGCCTTCACGACACGTGAGGCATTATCGCCCGAGGCTGAATTCACTTTGGAGTTCCCGACCGAGTTTGACTTATCGCACTTACAAATCGCCGGCTCGCCGGAGATGACGGGCGGCTTCACGCTCGCGCGTGAGAAGCAAACCGTGCTCGTGAAGCGTTCCGGCTTGGGGCAGCGTGTTGCTTTCGGCACATTCGTTCGCTTGCGGCTCGGTTCGATTGGAAATCCGAAAAATTTTGCCGGCAGCACGGAAGTTACGCTGCAAGTTCGCGCTTCGGCGCAAAGCGCGGCTGCGGCGTTTGCGAAACAGCGCGTGACATTTCAAGCCACAGAAAAGCGCGAGTGAGGTTTTAATCTGCTCCTAGCCGTCATTCTGTAAGAACCTTCCCTCGTACTCGGCACACCTCGCAATAACGGGATGCATATCGAGCGTTAGGAAGGTTCTTCCAGAATGGCAAATCCCAGGCGGCGTAAGTTTACTATACTCGTTTCGGGTGAATTTGTATTTGCAACGCGACGTACCGCGACATGAATGTCGCGCGTATTATTTTATCGCGACATGAATGTCGCGGTACAAATTCAACCGCAACGAGTATATCTAACGTTGTAGGGTTAGCACATCTCGAACATTAAGTTCCATCACACCTGTGCACGACATCATCTGACGGATCTGAACGAGCGATGCATTTCAATTTTGGGTTCAAGCAGCCGGCCCGCGAGCTTAGGCTCGCGTTGAGAGGGAGAGCACGAGCAAATTTTTGGCAACAGCATGTGCGGCGCATTTCAGCATGGGCCAGCATTTTATTCTTCCTGCCCGCAGTGGCTTTCGCGCAACCGGAAAACGCCGGCGCTTTGAGCAACGTGACGGTGCTCACTTCTTCCGATACTGCCGGCGGGTTGGCAACCTACACGGTTTCCTTCACGCCTGCGACGAACATTCCCGCGGATGGCAGAATCCAGTTATCTTTCCCCACTGGCTTTGATCTCTCTAACGTGATTGTCGCGAGCGGCGCGGCGAACATGGGTGGCGGACTAACACTTTCCTCGCCTTCTGATTCCGTGGTCGTGTTGGCGCGCGATGGCTCCGACAAATCCGTGCCCGCGGGCACGCCCACCGGCGTCATCTTTTCCATCGTCATCAATCGCACGACGGCAAAGAGCGGCAACCTGCTCAAAGTTGAAACGCAAGACGTGCTCGGCATCGTGATTGATAAAGGCAATTCCTTGGGCTTCGCAATTATACCAGGGGCGCTGCACCATTTTACTCTGGTGGACGGTTTAAGCGGGCTAAATATCACCAACAAAAGAGCCGGTGACAATTTTCAAGTCCTCATCCGCGCGCGCGATGCGTTCGATAACATTGTTACGAGCTTCCACAATAAGACGGTTGCTCTGGATGACAGCATGCATTCGGTTGCACCGAAAAATGTGACCTTGTCAAATGGAGCAGCGACCGCCCTTTTACACCTCACCAAAGCGCAAAACAATGCGCGCGTGCTCGCTTCGGCGAATAGCCGCTCCGGTGCTTCGAATAGTTTTAACGTGACCGCGAATGACTTGGCTAAGTTCGCGCTCTCT
>CAYNDW010000819.1:0-3244 GCA_964395375.1 uncultured Cytophagia bacterium | reverse complement strand
GGAATGAGCCTGGCCCTAAAGCAACTCCCCTGGGGAATTAGGGTGGCCCTTGACAGCCTGGTTCACCCTTTGAACCGTTCTGAGATCCTCATCCGCAACGAGTATCGTTTTGCGTGTCATGATCGCATGCCTTCCCAAAGTATCACAATACCGCGAAAAAACTTGCGGCAATGCCAAGCTTAGCGAGAACGACGCGAATTGCCGCCTTTAACGAGCGAGGTCTCGTTCTGCTTGTTTTAGATATAGAAGCGCTGGAGGCTGTGAAAAGTTGAGGTCCCTCTCGTCAGGAAAAATGTTGCCGTC
The DNA here is from genome assembly GCA_964395375.1 of uncultured Cytophagia bacterium. Classification (GTDB taxonomy): domain Bacteria; phylum Zhuqueibacterota; class Zhuqueibacteria; order Zhuqueibacterales; family Zhuqueibacteraceae; genus JABWAN01. The sequence continues at coordinate 2,941 of CAYNDW010000819.1, read as the reverse complement.
CCATGCGGCACAGCCGAAAAACTTGTTGCCTTCATGCAATTCGGTGGGGGGATATTATTATTCCCGGCAAAAATGCTTTTAATCATTTCATAGTTCCTAATCTCCAGCTTTGCGGAAACGGGATTTCTTGCAGGCAGCGCGAATTTTCTAACAAGGATGGCGTTCCATGAAAGCGCTTGACAGCCTCTAGTGTTCTCGTTATATTGGCCGGCCCTTTTCCAAGAGCTTTGTTCATTGGGTTTAATTGTGCGTTGCTTTTTGCAGTTTGGCTTTTCGAGCCAATCAATTAAGTTAGCTCTAACCTTCTGTAGGAATTGCTTGTCCTTCCGATTTTCACAGGCTGATCGAGAGTATCTCAAAAAAGCTCTAGCGCTCGCCAAATTGGGGCGCGGGTTCGTGAGTCCGAATCCCGTGGTCGGCGCCGTGGTGGTGCGCGAGGGCGAGATCGTGGGCACGGGCTATCATCGCAAATTCGGCGGCGATCATGCGGAGGTCGAGGCGTTGCGCGAGGCCGGGCCGCAGGCGCGCGGCGCCACGCTGTATTGCACGCTCGAACCCTGTAGCCATTTCGGCAAAACTCCGCCATGCGTCAATCGCGTGATCGATGCGGGCGTTCAAAAAGTCGTCATCGGCAGTGTTGATCCCAACCCTCTCGTGAATGGCCGGGGCATTCGCATTCTCCGTGAACATGGTGTTGTGGTTGAAACCGGTTTGTACGAAGAAGCTTGCCGCGAGTTGAATGAAAGCTTCTTCAAGTACATCACCACGCGCTTGCCGTTTCTCACGCTGAAGATAGCGCAGAGTATCGACGGCAAGATTGCGGATCGGCATGGCTTTTCGCGTTGGATCAGCAACAGCTTCGCGCGTAAGTTGACGCATCGCTGGCGTTGGCAACATGATGCGGTGCTCGTTGGCATTGGCACGGTGTTGCAAGACGATCCTGAGCTGACGGTGCGCCATGAAATCGGGCCGCAGCCGCGGCGTATAATTCTCGACACCCACCTGCGTATTCCTCTCACCGCCAAAGTTTTGAACGACGAACACGCGAGCCGCACGCTCTTGCTCATTTCTTCGGCTTGCAAAGAAGAAGAGAAGGCCGCGATGCTCGAACAGCGCGGCGTGCACGTGTGGCGCATTGCGCCCGGAAAAAATGGAAGCTTGAATATGGTCGAGGCATTGGATAGATTGGGAGGAGAAGGCATTGCCTCGGTGTTAGTGGAAGGAGGCCGTCGCGTGTTCAGTGCGTTGTTGGAAGAAAAACTCGCCGATCGTTTAAGCTGCTTCGTCGCGCCGATCATTTTGGGCGAAGGCGTTCCTGCGTTTCACGGTTTGCACATCGGGAGCATGAGCGAAGCGATCACACTGGAGAATTTGCGGTGGAAGGTGCTCGGCGATAATGGGTTGATTACGGGAAGGATTAAGTATCCGGAAGTGGAATAGTGTATAGTCGAGGGACGCATGACTCTCCAACAAATTCGCGCAGCTTTCCATGAAGGGCGATATAAAATCACGGTACATGCACGCCAACAAATGATAGACAGGGAAGTTTATCGTGACGATCTCGAATATGCCTTTGAACACGGGATGATCATCCACGAGGCGCTGAATGCGCGCCCGCATCCTAAAGTTCAAGTTGCAGTGGAATTGCCGAACGAACAGACTTTGATAATCGTCGTATCGAAAGCAAGAAGGAGCCAAGCCTTTCGCATCGTTACAGTCTTTTTCAAAGACGAATAGGAGAAAGTGCAGATGAAAAAGAAAATCGCATCGAAACAGCGCCCTAAAGAAACTTGTGACTATTGCGGCGGCACGCTAATTCCTCGGACGACTCACGTTGAATTTCGCGTCAAAGGCGAGTTGATTATGATTGAAGAAGTCCCTGCTGAAGTTTGCAATCGTTGCGGAGAGAAGTATCTTTCTGCAGAAGTTGATGCCGGGATTGAGCATTTGTTGAAGAGCAAGCCTACAGCCGAAAAAACGCTTACAGTGCCGGTCTTTAAATGGATGGCTGTCGCACATACGTGATTCATTTGAGTAACGAAGCAAAGCAGGCAATCATGTTCACCGGCCTCGTTGAAGAAATCGGCCACATCAAAACCATCCAACGCCACGGCGCTTCGCTGCGGCTTGCGATTGGCGCGGCGAAAGTGCTCGAAGGCGTGAAGATCGACGACAGCATTTGCGTGAGTGGCGTGTGCCTCACTGTGATCGCGCACGAGGCTGACTCCTTCACCGTGCAAGTTGTAGATGAAACTTTGCGTAAGACCAGCTTGGGGAACTTGCAGCTCGGCGATCGAGTAAACTTGGAGCGCGCGTTGCGCCCGATGGATCGCCTCGGCGGGCATTTTGTGCAAGGCCATGTCGATGGCACTGCGCGGCTCGTGAGTTTTGAAACTCAATCTTCCGGAAAATTGCTGCGTGTGGAATTGCCGAATGCTCTTCTGCCGTATGTCATTCCGCAAGGTTCTCTTGCGCTCGAAGGCGTGAGCTTGACCGTGGCGCGAATCGAAGGCGACCAAATTGGCATTGCATTGATTCCTCACACGCTCGCGAGTACAACGTTGGGCAAGGCGCGCGTGGGTGATATGTTGAATGTCGAAACGGATTTGCTCGGCAAGTACATTGCGCGGCTGCTGCAGTTTTCGAAGGAAAATCGCTTGACGGAGAGCAAGCTGGACGAATGGGGATATGGTTCGAATGCTTAACATCGGCTAGCCGCAACCTCAAAAGCGCACGCAAAGACGCCGAGACGCAAAGAACCCGCAAAGAAAAACATAAATGGCATTCAAAGGCATGAAACAGAGTTTCATTAGCAAGAACGCTCACAAACAGAGTTTGGGAGCGAGAACCTATGATAGGGTTGAGCACGAGAACCAACATTTCAAAATCGAAAGCTAAAAGCTGATGGTTGAAAGTTTAATGCTATGACCAAATTCAACTC
>CAYNDW010000818.1:0-3249 GCA_964395375.1 uncultured Cytophagia bacterium | reverse complement strand
TGAAGGCCTGCGAGGCTTCGATCTGATGGGTAAAACGATTGGCATTGTGGGCACGGGCAAGATCGGCGCAGTGGCCGCAAAAATTTTGCACGGCTTTGGCTGTCGCTTGCTCGCGCATGATCCTTCGCCGAATCCGGAAGTGCTCGCGCTGGGCGCAGAGTACGTTGCGCTGCCGGAGCTGTTACGCCACGCTGATATTGTGACGCTGCACTGTCCGCTCTTGCCGAGTACGCATCATCTTATCAATGCCGAAACGCTGCGACTGCTAAAGCCCGGCGCGATGCTCATCAACACCAGTCGCGGCGCGTTGATCGACACCAGCGCCGCGATTCGCGCATTGAAATCGGGAACGATCAGCGCGCTCGGTCTCGATGTTTATGAAGAAGAGGCGGACATGTTCTTCGAGGATTTGTCGAATCACATGCTGCAAGACGACGTGTTCGCGCGCTTGCTGACTTTTCCGAACGTGATCATCACCGGCCATCAAGCTTTTTTCACGCGCGAGGCGCTCACGGCCATTGCCGAAACCACGCTCGCAAACATATCGGATTTCGCCGCGGGCCGGCCGTGCGCGAACGCCGTCTCGTTTGCGCGGGTGAAAAAATAATTTGACGCATGCACCCGGCGGCAACCTCAAGTTGGTTCAAACGTATTTTAGCCATTGTGGTTCTAGTTCCGTTTCAAGAATGATCAAATAGGATTGTCCCGACTTTAGCGAACAGCACTTATACTCGCTGCGGGTTGGTTTGTAACTCCTCTGAAATTGTCATTCTGTAAGAACCTTCCCTCGCGCTCGAAAGAAAACTAGTTTTGAGGTTTGTACCGAGAACTAGGGAAGGTTCTTCCAGAATGACAGTTGAAGAGGAACGTTACAAATCAACCTGCAATGAGCATATGAATTTCATCACAAGCCACGGCTGAATAGATGATTTAAATTTCCTATGTTCCTCGGCCATTACGCTCTCGCTCTTGCCGCGAAAAAAGCGGCGCCGAAAACTTCGTTGGGCACACTCGTGCTCGCGGCGCAGTTCCTCGATTTCCTTTGGCCGCTCTTTTTGCTGCTCGGCCTCGAGCACGTGCGCATCGCTCCGGGCAACACCGTATTCACGCCGCTTGATTTTTACGACTATCCGATCTCACATAGTTTGCTCGCCGCGCTCGGATGGGCGCTTGGTTGGGGGTTGATTTATTTTTTTCAACGCCGCAACGCGCGCAGCGCGATTCTGCTCGGCGCGTGCGTGTTGAGCCATTGGCTGCTCGACGCGGGCACGCATCGGACCGATCTTCCGCTCTTGCCCGGCGGCATGACGCGCATCGGTTTGGGTTTGTGGAATCATTTCGCCGCAACGGTTGTCGTGGAAGCGCTCCTGTTTGTGATTGGAGTGTTCATCTATGCGCGCGCGACGATTGCGGCTGATCGCATCGGGCGTTTTGCTTTCTTAGGTTTGATTCTATTTCTCGGCGGCATTTGGCTCGCGAACATGTTCAGCCCACCGCCGCCTAACGAAACCGCGATTGCAGTGGCGGCATTGTCATTGTGGTTAACCGTGCCGTGGGCACATTGGTTTGATCAACATCGTCACGTGAGGTAAAGTATGCTAAAATTTTTGTTGTGGTGCATTCTGTTTATTTTGTGTTGGCCGCTCGCTTTGCTCGCTTTGATTCTCTATCCGATTATTTGGCTCATCTTGCTCCCGTTCCGTTTGGTCGGAGTTGTCTTTGATGGCCTCTTCGAATCACTGCGCGCGTTGATCATGTTGCCCGCACGTTTGCTCAACGGGCCGAGCCGCACGCCCGCGCGATGAACCAGCGTTATGAAAAAATATAACCACGGATTTCACAGATTGACACGGATTTCTTTTTCAACGCATCCGTGAAATCCGTGGTTCAATTTTTATCTCAACACGAATCCATTTCATGACCAACGAATCTTCTCTGCGCGAACAAATCTGCGAAGTCGGCCGGCGCATGTATGAGCGCGGATTTGTCGCCGCGAACGACGGTAATATCAGCGTACGGCTTTCCGCGGATCGCGTTTTAACTACGCCTACGGGCGTGAGCAAAGGCTTCATGTCGCCGGAGCGCATGGCTGTGGTTGATATGTCGGGCGCGCCGCTTGATGCGAACAAGCCTTCGAGCGAGATTCGCATGCACTTGTTTGTCTATCGCGAGCGCCCGGACGTGCAAGCCGTGGTGCATGCGCATCCGGTTTATGCCACGGGCTTTGCGACTGCAGGGCTCGCGTTGGAGGAATGCGTGGCCGCGGAAATCATTGCGACACTCGGCTCGATTCCGTTGGCGCGTTACGGCACGCCTTCCACCGAAGACCTCGCGGAGTCGCTGCGCCCGCATGTGCATCGCCATGATGCTTTTCTTTTGGCGAATCACGGCGTTGTTGCAGTGGGCAAGGATTTATGGGAAGCGTATTATCGTTTGGAGCGCGTCGAGCATTATGCCAACATCATCTTGGTGTCGCGGCAACTCGGCGGCGAAAAAGTTTTGCCGAAGATGGAAGCCGACAAACTCTTTGCGTTGCGTGGGAAATATGGCCAGACCGGCCTCAACCCCGGCTGCGCGGTTTGCGAGGAGGAATGTTTGGGCGCCACGTGTTTGAATTATGCGGACAAGTACGACCCGAACAGCGTGGATCAAATCGGCGAGATGGTGGAGCGCGTGCTCGCGCGGTTGTGAGGTGAGCTTCAGAAATTTTCTTCGCGAGATTGTCATTCAACCGGAATCATTTTCAGTTCTAGACAGCAACTCCAGTGCTTAAAAAGATTCCTCCTGAATGACATGATTTAGGGAGGCTCCCAGCGTCGGCGGAACTTGATGGTCAAAGCGCACTATGATTTCGGGTTGCTCAATTAAAGCGAGTATGCTGAAGGCTTTTGCTTTTTCCAGTCTGCGAAGCGCTTTAAGCCACCTCGCGCGAAGAGAGCCGGTGAGATAAACAAACGAAGAGGACACGATGGTGGAGCACCGGCCCAACAAAAAAAACTTTAGAGGGGGCGCAGACTTTCGTAACGAGCACGTTTCCAAACTCTGTTGGGGGACGAGAGAAAGCGCGAAACAGAGATTGGGAACGAGAATGAAACAAAGTTTCTCGAGCAAGTGCGTTCCCAAACGGAGTTTGGGAACGAGAGCAATGAACTTTGGTAGTGCTGCCTTCAGGCATTTCAAGCTAGAGGTCTAGCCGCCTAATGAGTTTTGACTTTCTAAATCGGTAACCTCCTCCACGAGTTGTCATTC
>CAYNDW010000817.1:0-3251 GCA_964395375.1 uncultured Cytophagia bacterium | reverse complement strand
TGGCGATTGGCGTCGTTCATCAAATCATTCGCGCGCACGAGCAAGATGGCAAGCTGCTCGCTCACGTTCATGAACGGCTCGCTCAAGCGCGTAAGCGGCGGCACGTCGCGGGAGATGAGCCGCTTGCCGGAGTCCAACATCTCCTCCGCGTTCGCGCCCGGCGAGATTTCGATATAATATTCGCTCATAATGCTGATCGAAGCAATCGAGGCCACGGAGCTTTTGCGCACCGGCGTCCGGGCATCGACCGTGAGCACGACTTCGATTTGTGTGTTGTCGTCCGCGGCAAGGTACAAGTCCGTGACCGTGCCCACGAGCAAACCGCCGTAACGCACCATCGCGCCGCGGTCGATGCCGCCGATATACGAAAAGCGCGCGGTGTAGGTTTTGTCTTTGCGCTCCCAATCAATGCCGGTGATCGCAACGATAAAGACAATCAGCGCGATGAAACTCGCGACGACTAATAGTCCGGCTTTTACTTCCCGAGCATGATATTGCATTTTATGACAGAGCCTTTCAGAGATGCGGCCACACATTTAGGACTGTCATTCTGAAAGAAACTTCCCTCACACTTGCGACAACTCTCCGGAATGTGATGCGTCTCAAGCACTAGGGAAGTTTCTTCCAGAATGACAGTTTTGGGGGGTGAAGAGATTCACTTGAATAAAAATGCTGCAATCAATTTTCCTCAACCGTTCCCACCAAACTGTTCAAATACCTTTCGCGATCAACTTCCTCCTCATCCGCTTCGCGATTCAAAAATTGCTGCACGACCGGGTCTTTGCTCGCACGCAATTCCTCCGGCGTGCCTAGCGCGACGATGCGGCCTTGATGGAGCATCGCGATACGGTCCGCAATCAAAAACACCGAAGCCAGCTCGTGCGTGACCACAACGATGGTCATCTTGAAAGCGCGGTTTAATTTGAGAATGAGATTGTCGATACCAACCGCGACCACGGGATCCAAGCCCGCGGAAGGCTCATCGCAACAGAGGATTTCTGGATCCATCGCAATCGCGCGCGCGAGCCCGGCGCGTTTCTTCATGCCGCCGCTGAGTTGATCGGGCGTGAAACTTTCAAAACCGGCGAGTCCCACCAATTCGAGCTTGATGCGCGCCATAATGTTGATGGTGGAAGATTCGAGCTCGGTGTGCTCGCGCAATGGCAGCGCAACGTTTTCTGCCACGGTCATGGAATTGAACAACGCCGCGCTTTGAAAGAGCATGCCGAGCTTGCGCCGCACCGGCACTTGCTCTTCTTCCAACATGTCGGTGAGATCAAAGCCTTTGATGATGATCCGACCCGAAGTCGGAGCGGAGAGGCCGACGAGATGCCGCAGCAATGTGCTCTTGCCGCAGCCCGAGCGGCCCAGAATCACCATGGTCTCGCCGCGCCGAATATCGAGATTGATGCCCTGCAATATCGGCCGGCCGTCATAGTGCGTCACGAGTTCGCGAATCGAAATGATCACGCCTTCGGGTTGAGCAATGGGGCCGGAGTCTACAGGTGCGGTTGCGGGCATGGATTTCTATTGGAGTCGTGGAGTTTTGGAGTGATGGATTTTGGGAGCAGCATGCGAGACTCGTTCCCTCAATTGTTTTGACTTGCTTGCTCAATTTGGGAGCGCGTCAAGTCATAAACTCTGGTGGCGATTTCCAATGATTCTTCGGCTTTGTGCAAAAGCTCGCGCGCATGGTCAAGCGAGTTTTTCATAGAGCACCTTTCCTTCCCGTAACGCGGTATTGATAAAATGCGCTTTGACGCCGTGCCATTCAGCGATCTCATCCGGCGTCCACCACACGATTTCTTTGGAAATGCCGAGACCGGCAAGCGCGCGATATACCGGCACAGTACGTTGCCAGCGCGGCTCTTCCGAGGGCGATACGATCAGCAAATCAAAATCACTATCGTCGCGAGCCTCGCCGCGTGCGCGCGAGCCGAACAAAATTAACCGCTGCGGCTGAAAGCGCTCGACGATGCGCTGCGTGAGTTTTGCAACGGCGTCTTCGGTATCCATTTCAAGGATTCTTTAATACTTTATCATGCTCACCAATGCGTCGCATCAGAAACGCATCTGCTTCGATCTCGAAAGTCATGCGATATTTCATGGTGACGCTGGCTTCCCAAATATCAACGTGGCCCTCCATCTTCTTGACGCGCAAAGAGGGATGTCGTGGATTACCCGCCAAAAGCTCCAGCTTGACGTCAGCAAGTTTTTGCAAAGCGGCAGTGAGTTTGCGATAATCCTTCTTGAAAATTTCCTTGAGCCGAATCCTCACTTGTGCAGAAACTCCAGAGCGTCTTTCACATTGTCAAATTCAAAGGTGCGAGAACGATCGGCTTCTCGTTCCATCTTTTGCCAAGGCATACTCCAAAACCAAGCCTGTTTCTTGTCGATCAACCCCGCTTTAATTGCGACCTCCGCTTCAGCTTTGGTCAAACCTTTTGCGCGCGCGCGTTTGTTGTTAATTTGTGCGATCTTCTTTTGCACTTTGAGAATCGCACTTGCAGAAGGGAAGCTCTTTCGTTGCTTTGTTGGGCGAAGGATAAGGTGGTTGCCGAAAATCTCAATACGCAAAATGACTCCGGCCTTGATCTTCAAACGCTTCGAAAGCTCCGCAGGAAGCTTTACCTTGAGATTGCGGTCGACGGTTTGCACGGCTGTCATAATCATCGCTCCATAAACTTGCGGGTTATTCTCTCTTTCGCAAACGATGAGACTGCGAGTTCGAATTTATCAAAAAGTAAATTGCTCGCACTTCAAAAGCAAGCAGCGCAGCTATCCAAGTCTTGCATCAATCCACCAATCCAAAACTCCATCAATCCATTTTCAAAACGCGGAGAAGAACAGCGCCGTGAAAAACACATCCGCGGCGATGATCAAAAAAATCGACGTCACGACCGAGGTCGTCGTGGATTTGCCGACGCCTGCGGCGCCGCCGTCCGTGGTCACGCCTTGATAGCAGCCAACCACGGAGATGATCAATGCAAAGAAGCCGCTTTTAATCAAGCCGGTGATCAAGTCTTTCAAGGTGAGCGCCGCGGAGGTTTGATTGAGGTAGCGCGTCACGCTGAAGTCGAGCGTGGCAATCGACAAAAGAAAGCCGCCGAAGATGCCGACAAAATCCGCGAGCACGGTGAGACACGGCAGTGCGAGCATCATCGCGAACGCGCGCGGCACGAAGAGAAAGCCGACGTGACTAATGCCCATGGTGCGCAGCGCATCGATCTCTTCGCCGACTTTCATCGTTC
>CAYNDW010000816.1:0-3256 GCA_964395375.1 uncultured Cytophagia bacterium | reverse complement strand
TGACAAAACTATTTTTTGAAAATCGTTTTTGCCGGAAATAGTTTTGCTTTAAAATTTTTGAGGAAGGAGCACAATGAAACTCGAGGCAAAAATTCCCTCCGGCCCGCTCGAAAAGAAATGGGCAAACCATAAGTTCGAATCGAAGCTGGTGAATCCGGCGAACAAACGTAAGTTCGAAGTGATCATGGTCGGCACCGGACTCGCGGGTGGCTCGGCCGCAGCTTCGCTGGCGGAGCTGGGTTACAAAGTCAAAGCGTTTTGTTTTCAAGACAGTCCGCGGCGCGCGCACAGCATCGCGGCGCAAGGCGGCATCAACGCCGCGAAGAATTATCAGAACGACGGCGACAGTGTTCAGCGCTTGTTTTATGACACCATCAAAGGCGGCGATTTCCGCAGCCGTGAAGCGAACGTGTATCGCCTCGCCGAGGTGAGTGCGAGCATCATCGATCAATGCGTCGCGATGGGCGTGCCGTTCGCGCGGGAATATGGCGGCCAACTGGCGAATCGTTCGTTCGGCGGCGCGCAAGTCTCGCGCACGTTTTATGCGCGCGGGCAAACGGGACAGCAACTTCTGCTCGGCTGTTATGCCGGGCTCTCGCGGCAAATCGGTTTGGGCAATGTGCAAATGATACCTCGCACGGAGATGCTCGATCTCGTGGTGATTGACGGCGTGGCGCGCGGTATCATAACGCGCAGTTTGGTCACCGGCAAAATCGAAGCGCACGTGGCGGACGCGGTTGTGCTCGCGACCGGCGGATACAGCAACGTGTTCTTTCTCTCCACCAACGCAATGGGTTGCAACACCACTGCGATTTGGCGCGCATACAAACGCGGCGCGGCGTTCGCGAATCCGTGTTACACGCAAATTCATCCGACCTGCATTCCGGTGAGCGGCGATTATCAATCCAAGCTCACGCTCATGTCGGAGTCGCTGCGCAACGACGGCCGCATTTGGGCGCCGAAGAAAAAGAACGATACGCGCGCGCCGCAAGACATTCCGGAAGACGAGCGCGATTATTATCTCGAACGCAAATATCCGAGCTTCGGCAATCTCGCGCCCCGCGATATTTCTTCGCGCGCCGCGAAGGAAGCGTGTGATGACGGTCGCGGCGTCGGCGAGAGCAAGCGCGGCGTGTATCTCGATTTTGCCGATGCGATCAAACGCCTCGGCGAGAACGTGATTCGCGAGCGCTACGGCAATCTCTTTGACATGTATCACGAAATCACCGGCGAGAATCCATACCATGCGCCGATGCGCATCTACCCCGCCGTGCATTATACGATGGGCGGTTTGTGGGTCGATTATAATTTGATGAGCAACATCCCCGGCTTGTTTGTCATCGGCGAGGCGAATTTTTCCGATCACGGCGCCAACCGCCTCGGCGCGAGCGCGTTGATGCAGGGTTTGGCTGACGGTTACTTTGTTTTGCCGTACACGATTGGCCATTATTTCGCGAGCGCCAAACCGAAGAAGCTCGGCGCCGATCGCGCGGAATTTAAACAAGCGGAGCAGGACGTGACCGCGCGCATCAAAAAATTGCTCGCCATCAAAGGCAAGCGCACGGTGGATTCATACCATCGCGAGCTGGGTTTGAAAATGTGGGAACGCTGCGGCATGGCGCGCAACGAAGCCGGTTTGAAACAAAACCTGCAAGAAATTCCGGCGCTGCATGAAGAGTATTGGAAAAACGTCGCCGTGCTCGGCAACAACGAAGAGTTCAACACCTCGCTCGAAAAAGCATTGCGCGTGGCGGATTTCTTCGAGTTGGCCGAGTTAATGTGTCACGACGCGTTGGAACGCAACGAATCGTGCGGCGGGCACTTCCGTGAGGAATATCAAACCAGTGAAGGCGAAGCCCAGCGCGACGATGCGAATTTTAGCCATGTCAGCGCGTGGGAATATCAAGGCGAAGGCAAGAAACCCGTGATGCACAAAGAAGCGTTGAACTTTGAATTTGTCCATTTGGCGGAGAGGAGCTACAAATAATGAAAGTGACATTGCACGTTTGGCGACAGCCGAATGCACAGACGAAAGGCAAGATGGTGACGTATGAATCGCCGCAGATCACCGGCGACATGTCGTTTCTCGAAATGTTGGATGTGTTGAATGAACAGCTCACGCTGAAAGGCGAAGACCCGATTGCGTTCGATCACGATTGCCGCGAGGGCATTTGCGGCACGTGCTCGTTGATGATCAACGGCATCGCGCACGGCCCGGAGAAGGCGGTTACGACGTGCCAGCTTTATATGCGCAGTTTCAAAGACGGCGATCACATTTACGTCGAGCCATGGCGCGCGAAAGCGTTTCCGCTCATCAAAGATTTGGTGGTGGATCGCAGCGCGTTCGATCGCATCATGGCCGCGGGCGGTTTCATTTCCGTCAATGCCGGCGGCGCGCCGGATGCAAATGCGATTCCGATTCCCAAAGATGACGCCGAGTTGGCAATGGACGCCGCGGCGTGCATCGGCTGCGGCGCGTGCGTCGCGTCCTGCAAAAACGCCTCGGCCATGCTCTTCGTCGCTGCGAAAGTTTCGCACATGGCGCATCTGCCCCAAGGACATCCCGAGCGCAACCGCCGCGTGATTCGCATGGTCGATCAAATGGACGATGAAGGTTTCGGCAATTGCACGAATCAATACGAATGCGAAGCCGTGTGCCCGAAAGGCATCAGCGTGGGATTTATCGCGAAGATGAATCGGGAGTATGTAAGGGCGAGGTTGGGGGCGTGATATTATCTGCTATGGCAAGCCTAGTTCGGATGATGGTTCGGGCTAGGCTGCTTATATTTTTTGTGAGGATGATTGGAGTTCTGCGTCGATGATCCAGAGTCTAGGAATAAGTTCACAGAATGGCCTGTCTGAACAGGTTGAGTTTTACAGAACAGATGCCAATCGGCATTTGTCCTTAGAAACACGTTTTGAATTAGGCCAATTTATGACACCGGCACCGGTTGCGTCATTTATGGCTTCGTTATTCCGTGCGCCGTCAACCAAAACAATAAAACTGCTTGATCCCGGCGCCGGCGTCGGATCGTTAACTGCGGCATTCGTCGAAAAGTTTTCTCAGTGTCATGCGTCGCTCGAAAAAATTTCGGTAACGGCTTATGAAATTGATCCGTTGCTCATAAAATATCTTAACTCAACATTGCGGGATTGTGAAAGAAAATGCCAAAAGTTAGGAATCGAATTTGATTATAATATAATTGAAGAAGATTTTATCTGTTCCGTCTCTGGAATGCTGCAAACCGCTCTGTTT
>CAYNDW010000815.1:0-3256 GCA_964395375.1 uncultured Cytophagia bacterium | reverse complement strand
ACAAGCCGCTTGGTCTAGTAATCGCATTTCCCCGATCATCGAGCGTGACCCGTTCCATAGCAGTGATGTGGAGGTTCCCAGCTGGTCCGTCGCCCAACGTACTGGTTTGAATGAATCCTCCATTGCTGAGGTCCACGACCCTAGCGGTGACGGTGATATCCCCGCCCGGTTCGGCCACCGTGTTGCTATTGAGTTGCGAGGCGGTGTCTATGGTAAGCCGATCGGCGTCGACCGTGATGGTTGCACCTCCCAGATCGCCATCGACGCTGACGAAGCTGTTCCCTGTAATATGAATGTCCCCGGCCTCCAAGGTGAGATTGCCGGCCCGTGCCAGAAACGCTTCCGTTGTGATTGTTGCGGTCTCGATCTTCAAGCTGTCAGATGCCGTAATGGTCAGGTTGCCAGCGGAGCCCGTCACCTCTTGCCCTTGCCGTTGACCAAACCGCGCATCTCCGGTGGCGATGCTGGACTCTTGCATATGCACGTTCGTTCCGGAAATGCTCACGTCGCCACCGTGTCCTGGCCCGGCGCTCCCGCTATCTATGAAGTACGCGGCGTTAATCGCGTGGAGATCGCCGGCATCGATCGTGACGTTACCCGCTGTTCCCGTGCCCGAAGTGTGGGTATCAATCAGCGCCAGCAGATTATCAGACGAACTGGTGATGGCCTCCAGGTTGCCAGACGTGATGTTGATCGCTCCTGCAGTGCCGTCGCCAGTTGTTTTCGCCGTGAGGGCGGGAGCCAGATCATTCGACATCGACATGTCACCGGTCACGTTGATGTCGATTGCGGTCTGTGCGCCATCGGCATCGGTGGTGTCCGCTGAAATTGTAGCGTTATCGATGACGAATTCTCCGCCGCGAATGCGAACCATACCGGCTGCATCAGCTGAGACATCCAGCAGGGCTCCTTGCGAGAGACTGATGCTGCCCATCGTCATGCCAGCGGTCGGCATAAAGTCAACGGCGGACACCGCGCCAGGTGATGCGACACTGGCCAAGTTGATTTGCCCGCCAAGCGCGATCAGCTTGCCTCCCGTCATCGTGACCCCACCTGGTACGGATGTAGAGGCTGTAAGGCCTGTATCTGGATCGGTATACTCGAATCCGCTGTTCCCCCCTACGAGTGAAATCGATTGGCTTGGCGCAACTCTCAAGGTGCTTCCTTGCACGGCTATCGCGACGGGATTCAAGCCCATGAATCCGAACGCTGCCACTGGGACGCTTGTCAACACACTCGTTTGCGTCGTGTCGGCATAGAAAATGCCGTTCCCGCCGACCCCTTCCAGTCGAAGATAGTCTGCCGCTGTGAAGGCCACCATCCCTCCGACATTGAGGGTGGCATTCGGACCGAACAGAAAGCCGTGGGGGTTTATCAAAAAAAGGTTGGCGTTACCGAACCCATTCGGTCCGTTGGTCTGAATCATTCCAAAAATAACCGAAGGATCTCCCTCGGTCACTCGACCCAGTATGTTGGATGTCGGCAAGTTAGGAGCAAGTACGTTGCCGTTGAGATCAACCGATCCTGTGTTCAAGAAGTTCGCGATGTTGTTGGTCGGCACAGTGAAATCGCCGAAGCTATGAAAGAGATTGGCCCCGCCTCCCGGTCTGGTTCCACCCGTGATGTCATATTGGACCTTTCCTGCAGGCGGAGTCGTAGAGAGGATGATCTCCGTGTTCAGACCTGAGGGAGTGATGGGAGGTGCTTGAGCCTGACTCGAATCAGACAGACAGGGCAGCCAGAGCAACAGAGGACCAAGGACCTGAATTGCAAGAGAGAGGCGTAGAGTCGGCATCCTATAATGCAACGGGAAGGTCCGTCTCATGATTAATCCTCTTTGCGCCTTGACGAAAGAACTTCTACGCTACGCCCCTCTCGGCTTTGCTTCCGCAACCGCTATGCCGAGACGTGACTTTGTTGGCCTTAAAGAGAAGGCGATGCTAACGCCGCGATCCCTCGACAATTGGCTTCTTGCATAGAACTCATGTGCCGCTAACAAAGGCCGAAATGTATCAAGCGGGATAGGCCCCGTATCTGACTCGATACAAGACAGCAGTTAATTCACTCCATCACGATCACGAGCAATGACCCATGATGTTTGCCTTAGTAATTACAGTCGCAATAACAATCACCGCTTGTCCCAGAGCCAGCGGGGAGTTGGAGAATTGTCTTGCACGTTTTTCGGTTGCACGAACCGGGACTGTTTTGGCACCTGGTCCCGCCAGTGCACATTGCATCTCCTGGACAGGTGACGAACTGGCCGCTACTATTTTTGCATTTCGCCGGTGCTATCTGAGGCGGAACAGCTTGTGCGTAACACGCCCCCTTTCCATCCTCATCATCTGTCGCACTCCCCTGCGAGCAGGTGGTCACTTTTACATCCACTAAGGGGGTGGTGCAGCCCTGAAGTACTAAAACAACAACAATCCCCGACAACAACATCGGCCACCCCGTTTTCATCCATTTCGTCATTGATCGCATCTTCCACCCCCCCCTTAGTTTATTGAAACGACCTCAACCTGTCTTCTGGCAACGACCTCAACTCTTTATTTGGGTTTGGTTTGTGACTGGGCCGATCATACTGCTGGTTCTTCGACTCTCTCGACAGTTCCTCGGTCACATCCTTGGCAGCGCGAAAATCCTCTTTCTTTACATGCCCACGGACATGATTCAGCGTTACGATTTTGAATTCCTTTGCCCCCTCATCACGATAACCAAACAAATGTAGGCTGAGCGCCGGGATTGATATGGCGAAACAGTCGGAAGGCAGAAGACAGCGACCCTCCTTCTGCAACTCCATTCTGGCTTCCGTCAGCAGGCGGATGAGGTCAGGATTCCCCAATTCTGCGACGTGGGGGATTTTTGCCTTCTCTTTCTGCTCTTGTTGGAAGGTAACCGTGGCAGATGAGCGCACTTTCAAGTTGACTAAGAGAGGGTAAATGGAAGCGTCTGTCTTGGCCAGGAGGAACCAAGGATCCGTTCCATTGTTATATTTTCTCAGCGTATCCAGTCGGACAATGTAGAGAGGAAATCCCTGGCCGATTGTTGCTTTGGCTATTTGGTCCGCCGACTCGAACCCAAGTCCTCTGAGCTTACTGAGTTTCTCTTTCAAGTTTTGTTCGTCTTGAAACCCGAACCCCCGTTGTCCAAACATCTTCTCTAGTCGATGGAGGCTGACCCGGATGACCTTTTCCGTTGCCGGATCTGGCCCTTGAAATGTCTTGTCATCGGCTGCGGCCACATGAAGAAAACAGAA
>CAYNDW010000814.1:0-3257 GCA_964395375.1 uncultured Cytophagia bacterium | reverse complement strand
AACCGATGTCTCCGCCGCTGGGATTGTGGTGGTGTTTCTTACCGCAGCCTGGTATTTCGGTTTTCTGGTGCGCGATCTGTTGCTGGTGAATAGCTATGGATTGGGCGGGCAGTTGGACGGGTTCTTATCGGCTTCCATGATTCCTATGTTTCTCGTGGGGGCGCTGGTGTTGCCGTTGGCAGATGCGATGACGGCGCCGTTCATCCAGGCTGGAGGTGGGGGGAGCAGCGAAGAGGCTGCACGGTTGGCCAGATCGCTCATATCCTTCGCGGCCATGATCGTCGGTGTGGCAGCGATTGTTCTTGTGGCATCCGCAGATTGGATCGTTCCGTGGTTCGTCTCCGGCCGAACGGCTCACGACCTGGATGAAGCCGTCACGATGTTGCGATGGTTTTCCGTGCTGCTGGCGCTGTCTGCATGGACAGTTGTTGGGAATGGAGTCTTAAACGCGGTGAATCGACCGCTGGCGGCGTCGATCGCTCAGCTGTGTGTTCCAATTGTCGCGATTGTCTCGATTCTTGGGTGGTCCGAAACGTTCGGACTGCGCGCGGCGATTGCGGGGATGATTGTGGGGACATTGTTGAATGCGTCGATAGCCTGGTACTTCACCCGCCGAGCCGGTGTCTCTCTTGTGCCTCTCTTTCCTGGCAGATGGTCAGACCTGTCCTCCGTGCGCCGAAACTACATTATGCTCGTGATGGTTGCGCTTCTAGTCGGCCTAACCGTCCCGATTAATTTTGCCTTCGCGGCCAGGCTTGAGCCTGGAGGGGTGACGGCATGGTCGTTGGGAGGGAAGCTCGTCCAACTACTAGCAGGTCTGGTGGCAGCGGCTTCGGCTGCCGTATTGACGCCGCACTTCAGTCGGCTCTTAGCCTTCCGGCGATCTTCTCAATTGGCCGGTGATGTCTATTTTATTGTGACTGCCTGTACTTGGGTTTCGATCTTGATCGCCCTGGTTCTTTTTACATTTTTCGAACCCCTCGTGGCGGCGCTGTTTCAAGGCGCCGACAACAGCGAGGCTCAGATACGACAACTGGCCGACATTCTTCGCGTGGGGAGCTTGCAGATTCCTTTCGTCGTAGCCATGACGCTCATTATCAAGCTTGCTGCGGTGTCTCGGCAGTCTGCCCGAGCTGTTGTCGCGGTTGGGGTCGGCGTGGCGGTTAATCTGACATTGAACGTGTTCTTGGCGCCGATATATGGCCTCTATGGAATCGCTGTTGCGATGGTTGTGGGCTCGGCCTGTTCGGCAGGCTATCTCGTGGTGGCGATGCGCCGTCTCTGCGGGTTGAATTGGGAGCAGGTGTTGTTGCTGAATGGGAGCTGGCTCACGATGGTCGGGCTGGCCGCTGGTCTGTCTTATCAAAACGGTGTGGCCGTTGGCGTTGCGTTTCTCTCAATGTTGGGGGTGCTTGCCGCGCAATGGCATGCCTGGCAACGAGGAGGCCAGTTCCCTGCGTTTCAATCGGTCGCCGATTCAAAAGGGGTCGAACTGGCGGCCTATCGCCGGCCTGCCCCGTAACTTTCAGGAAACGTGCGGCGCCTCTGTTCGGCTGTCCCGGTCGGGACATCACAGTTTTATATGTCGGGTCAGTAAGGCAGTTGGTTTCTGTTGCAGTAACCGTGGAACGAGTGTATGCGCTTGATGGGGGCTCGACGAAAAACAGCACTTGCTGTAACAGGCGCGTTCCTGGCTGGTTTTCTGCTGCTTGCGCTCTGTTTCATCTATGCTGCATCCCTCCTGGTCGTTGAGGCGTCTCCCGTACGAGCCGACGCAGGCTTGGTGCTTGCCGGCGATTTTACCCGAGCCCTCTATGCAGCCGATCTGTATCAACAGGGGTATGTCCCGACGATTTGGCTGTCACGGCCGGAGCGTGAACGGTCTCTGCAGCAGCTGGATACTCTCGGTGTGCCCTATCCCCGTCAGGAAGAAGTGAGCCGGACGATTCTTCTTCAAAAGGGAGTCCCGCCTGATCGTATTGAGATGTTTGGGCATGAGGAGGTCAGCACCATTGAGGAGGCGCGAGCCGCAGCTGAATATCTGGAGCGACGCCCCGATGTTCGTTCGCTGCTGTTGATTACGAGTCGATTTCACGTGCGCCGCGCGGAGGTGATCTTTCGTGCGGTGCTTCGTCCGCATATTCAGATCCACGCGGTCGGCACACCGTATGACGGATTTGTGGTCGACCGCTGGTGGAGCGATCGAAACTCTGCACGCCAGGTCGTGCTTGAAACGGCCAAGTTGCTGCTCTTTTGGGTCTACACGGAGTTTTAATGTCGCGGCATGGATATTCGCAGCGTGAGCGCCAAGGCGTAGAGGTTTGATGGAGGGACGGCGGCCGATTCGTGTCCTGCATGTATGCACGATTTTCCTGACGGCGCAGACATTCATTGCTCCGGTCCTCCGCTACTTGTCCAGACGGGGCTATGAAGCAGCTGTGGCTTGCTCGCGCGCGTCGGCGGAGGATGGGCCGGTCTCCTCGGAACGCCGGGACATCGAAGGGTGTAAGGTCTATTCGGTCGGGATTCCAAGGAAGATACAGCCGATCCAGGATTTACGGGCTATTTGGCAACTGTACAAGGTGATTCGCGGGTTCAAGCCCGATGTTATTCACACGCAGACTTCTAAAGCTGGAATCGTTGGCCGATTAGCGGCACGGATGGCCGGGACTCCGATTATTATTCATACGGCTCATGCGTTTCCCTTCCATGCCTATCTGCCATTCCCGGTCAGATGGGCCTATATCGCGATCGAGCGATGGGTTGCAGGTTGGACCGATCTCTTGATGGTGGATACCGAGAGTGTGCGAAAGGACGGTTTGCGCCAGAGAATCGTTCAAGACGCAACCAGGATCGTGACCGTGCCGATGGGCGTCGACCTGACGCGCTTCTCGCCTTCTTTTTGCGGAACTGATACTCTCCGCGATGCGCTCGGGTTAGGGCGAGACACGCTGGTTGTCGGAGCCGTTGCGCGATTGGTTCCTGACAAGGGCTTGGCGTGTTTTCTTCGCATGGCCGCGATCGTTCGCGCGCAACGCGCTGACGTGAGATTTCTGATTGTCGGGGAGGGGCCGCTCCGCCGGAGTTTGGAGCAGATGGCCGAATCGCTCGGGATAGGACCGGCGGTAGTATTTGCCGGTCATCGGGCCGATATCCCGGAGCTGATGCAGGTGATGGATCTGTTTGTGTTGCCGACGAAACGAGAAGGTTTCGGTGTGGTGTTTGCGGAAGCGATGGCAATGGGAAAGGCGACGGTC
>CAYNDW010000813.1:0-3259 GCA_964395375.1 uncultured Cytophagia bacterium | reverse complement strand
ACGAGCTTGAGATGTTTGAACGCGCGCACTTCGCGCAACAGGCTGCGCACCCGCGGCAATTCGATGCCGAATTTATCCGCGGAGCGGCCCGTGGAAATGTATGGGTGGCCGTGAATGTCGATATTGGGATTCACGCGCAACGCCACGCGCGCTTGCCCGCCGCGTTGCCGCGCGAGATCGTTGATCACTTCCAACTCAGCTTCAGATTCAACATTAAATCCGCGAATGCCCGCTTCGAGGCCCGCGATAATCTCATCGTCTCTTTTGCCCACGCCCGCGAACACGATAGCACTTGCCGGAATGCCCGCGCGCAGAGCAAGCTTCAACTCGCCCACGGAAACCACGTCCGCGCCCGCGCCGTTCGCGGCAAAGTCGCGCAGAAGGTCGAGATTCGAATTGGCCTTCAACGCATAACAAATGCGATGGGGGCGGCTCCGAAATGCCGCAGCGATGCTTTCGTAATTTTCCAGGTAAGTTTGCCGGCTATAAAGATAAAACGGCGTGGGCACGGCTTCGGCAATCGTATTGATCGTCGTGGCTTCGCACAGCAGTTGTGAGTTGGAGTACGAATAGTGCATCATGGCGGTTGACCTGTGAGCTTGACATTCGACGTTAGGAGCTTTATTTTAAGCCAAGAAAGATAAAGTCCGTTCCAAACAAATCATGCGAGCTAGAACCATGTCCGTCGCAATTAATAGTAGATACATTTGTGATGCCTCCGGCAACGTGGTCGAGGTGGTTTTGCCGCTCGCCGAGTTTCAAGCGCTGCGGCAACTGGCGGGAAAATATTTATCCGAATGGCGCGAGCTGACCCAGGCCAACGGCGACGCTCACGCCGCAGAACTCTCCTCGGCTGAAATGACACAAGTCGCACTGCGCGGCGGCGCATTCGATTGGCTGAAAGACGAACCGGATCTTTACACGGATGAAGATGGTGAGGCGGTGTAATCATGGAAAATCTTCAGCGCGGTGATCTCGTGGTCGTAGCTTTCCCTTACACCGATCTCTCCCAGCAAAAACGCCGCCCCGCTTTGGTATTAAATGAGAATACGGAAGAGGGCGACGTTATTCTGGCTTTTATCGGAACACATCTTCCTTCTCAATTAAACCCAACCTCCATTATTCTGCGGTGCGATGAGCAGAATTTTGCGAACACGGGGCTCAAGGCCGACTCTGTCATCCGGCTAGATAAACTCGCAACGATTGAGCGTCGCCTCATCACTCGTCGCATTGGAAAGCTTACTTCCGCGCAAATGCCTGCCATTGATTTGGGATTGCTCTTCGCGCTTCGAATTACTCTCAACTAACCTTCCCCCTAGCAGCACACTACGGTATCACAAAATCATTGTCCTCATTTGGCCAGCGCGAGCGCACTTTAATCGTGTCGGGCCAGGCCCAATATTTTTCCGCAGGCAGGAACGGCAATGCGCGACCAAAGTCGAAGCGGCGATTATTGTTCGCATCGCGAAAACCGTTGAGCTGATAGAGGCCGGGCAGCACCTCTTGGAAAAGATAACTGCCCGCCTGCTCCGTTTGGGTGCGGTATTCAATTTTGCCGCCGGTTTGCAGGGCGGAAAGAAAAACCTCACTCGCCGCGCTCGAATCTGTATGCGCAATTTTGCCGCTGATGGAAGCAAACGTATCGGCATTCACGGTCCAAAACGTGATCTGCCCCGTGGTATCGAACAGCGCATTGCCATTCCAATCATAAAACTTCTCGGCTTGAATCACGGCGGTGTATTGCGCGCGGCTTTTCCATTTTTGCGCCGGCTTAAAGCGGAGTTGAAACGGATTCAGCCATTGGAGCGCGCCCGCGATTTCGGCCTGCGAAGTGTCGCGCACGAGCAAGCCGGCCTGCGCCGTATCGCTGCGCATCATTTCTGAAAAAAACAAATCCAGCGGCGTTTCGCGCGCGACGTTGCGCGCGCTGTCCGCGATGGAAGTTTTAATGAGCCGCGGCCGGATCGTGTCCGGCTGCGCCACGCCGATAAATTCATTCACTACGCCGAGCGAGTCCAGTCCGTTGCCCGCTTCATCAAACAGCGAATCAACCGAAGCGAAATACTTTCCGCTCTGTAAGGGCGCGATGATCGTTTGCACGAGCAGGCGATTGAGCGGGTGTTGCGCCGCGAGCACGAAGCGCAGCGTGTCACCGCTTTCCGAGCGCACATGCAGATGCTTCGGCCACAGCGAATCGCGCGGGGCAACGGCTTCATCGAAACGCCATTCGAGTTGATTGCGCGCGAGCACCGTCACCGCTGCGAGCGTCGGCCGTAGCGTATCTTCAAGCGTGAGACGAAAACTCAGCGGCTGCGTCGCGACGCTTACGGAATTTGACAGCACGATATCATGGGTGGGCACGCCCAGCGTTTCTACGCCGCGCAAATAAAGCCGATCGCCATCGCGGTCGCCCAAAGCAAACACGCGATACTTGCCGGGCGCGAGCGCCGCAAGTTTGAACTCGCCGGTCTCGCCGATTTGCGTGAAGTAATCGGCAACCTCTTGCTCCGGATTAGGCTCGCGCGCGTTTTCTAAAATATAAGCCATGATCAAAATTCCCGAAGGCTTCGACGCAAACACGCGGCCCGTGATTTCACCGCGATCCAAGCTGTCGCCCGTGGCAAATGCAAAAGTGAATGCGCCGGCCAGACGATTGTTGCGCAAGTCGCGCACATCCGTGCCGAGCGTGACGACATACGTGCGCTGCGGCCGCAAGCTATCGGGAAAGCTTACTTCGACTTCCCGGCCACGCCACTTAAAGCGAAACTCTTCTTCTTCGGGGTGAGAAAGATTGGGGCTGGGAGAAATGAAAAGCGCGTCTGCAAAACTCTTGCGATCAATTTTTTCGCTGAAGGTGAAGAGCAAACGCGTGTCGCGTCCAACGCGCGTGGAATCCGGTTTGGGGGAAACGGCAAGAATACGCGGCGGCGTTTTATCTTCCGGCCCGCCGGGAGGAGAGGCTTGCCGGGCGCACTGCCAAATGAAGAGGAGAAAGAATGGGAAAAGAATTTTGCCGAGAAGGGATTTACGTTTCAATTGCAAGGCGCGTCGTTGAATAATTCCCCCCTTGAGGGGGGTTAGGGGGGAGTTGTTGATGACTGAAAATTTTTGCACTTCATTATCGCTCGCCGCAAAATTCATCACACTGCTACTTCCTGCGCTAACGGAGCGCGCGCGCGACACCCCCCTAACCCCCCTCAAGGGAGGAATATCAAAATTCGCTCTCATCTCGAAAACAACATGCGTGCTTCCTCCACCA
>CAYNDW010000812.1:0-3260 GCA_964395375.1 uncultured Cytophagia bacterium | reverse complement strand
AATAAAATTGAGACGCCAGTCTTTTTTTATAAAACTTGCCGACTTCATCCGGCCCGGTGGATCGCATTGTCCACCAATAACTGAGGCATTACTTTGCGACTAGATAAAAGCTTGACAATCCTCCACGTTTTTGCTATCTTCGCCGCCGTGTTTTGCAGACCCGCAGACATTTTTTATCTCAAATAGCTTTTTGATTGAAAAAAATTTCCTTTCCGCGCACGAGTTCCGTTCTGTTGGAACGCGGAAATATTCACTAAGGAATGCAGCATGAGAGTTGGTGTACTTACGGGCGGCGGCGATTGCCCCGGCTTGAATGCCGCATTGCGCGCGGTCACGCGGCGCGCGATTACGGCGCATGACGATCAAGTGTTGGGCATCAAAAATGGTTGGGATGGTTTAATTGCCGGCGACGTCGAGCCGTTGAGCCTCTATTCGGTTTCCGGCATTCTGCCCAAAGGCGGAACGATACTCGGAACCTCGCGGCACAATCCTTTCAAGCGCGATGAAAACCTCGCGAAGATGCTCGATCATTATCAACGCTATGAACTGGATGCGATCATCGCCATCGGCGGCGACGATACTCTCGGCGTGGCGCACAAGCTCGGCGCAAAAGGAATGAAGTTCGTCGGCATTCCCAAATCCATCGACAACGATTTGGAAGGCACGGACTATTCGTTCGGCTTTGATACCGCGGTCAGCTTTGCCACGGAAACGATTGATCGTTTGCACAGCACCACGGAGGCACATCATCGCGTCGCGATTTTGGAAGTGATGGGGCGATATTCCGGCGCGATCGCAACCACCTCCGGCATTGCCGGCGGCGCGGATTGCATTCTTGTGCCGGAGCGGCCCTTTACTTTCGATGGCGTCATCAATATTTTAGATTCGCGTCATCGCCACGGAAAGAATTTTAGCATCGTGGTCGTGGCCGAAGGCGCGCTGCCCAAGGATATTGAACCCGCGCTGGTACGCCCCGAGCGCGTCGATGAATTTGGTCATCGCATTCTCGGCGGCATTGGCGACATTATTCGGCGCGAATTGGAAAAAAGAAGCAATTGGGAAATTCGTGTGGCCGCGCTCGGACCTTTGCAACGCGGCGGCTCGCCCACCATGACGGATCGTTTATTGGCCACGCGCTTCGGCGTGCGCGCCGCAGATATGGTACATGAAGGCAAATTTGGTTACATGGCCGCGCTGCGCGGCACTGAGATCGTTGACTCGACCATCAGTGAAGCCTTGCGCGAGCATAAAAAAGTCGATCCCAAACTGCTCGAATTGGCAGAAGTCTTTTTTGGTTAAAAATAAAACCAGATTTAGGAGGAGCATATGGCTATAAAAGTTGGCATCAACGGCTTCGGTAGAATCGGACGCAACATTTTTCGCGCGGCGCGACATGATAAAGACATTGAGATCGTCGCGGTCAATGACATCACCGATGCAAAAACGCTGGCGCACTTGCTGAAATACGATTCGATCTTGGGCAACCTCGACGCCGAGATCAAGACCGAAGGCAATACGATTTCGGTTGACGGCAAATCCTTCAAAGTTTTTGCGGAGAAAGACCCGGCGAAGTTGGCTTGGAAAGACGCCGGAGTCACCATCGTGGTCGAGTCCACGGGACGTTTCACTGATAAAGCCGAAGCGGAGAAGCACATCACGCACGGCGGCGCAAAGAAGGTCATCATCAGCGCGCCGGCCAAGGGTCACGATTTGACCATTGTCATGGGCGTGAATGACAGTGCCTATGATCCGGCCAAGCATCACGTGCTCTCGAATGCCTCCTGCACCACGAACTGCTTGACGCCCGTGGCCAAAGTGATCATGGATTCGTTCGGCATCAAATATGGTTTGATGACCACGATCCACTCTTACACAAACGATCAGTCGATTCTCGATCTGCCGCATAAAGATTTGCGCCGCGCCCGCGCCGCCGGCCTTTCGATGATCCCGACTACGACCGGCGCCGCCAAAGCCGTGGCCGAGGTTATCCCCGCGCTAAAGGGCAAGATGGATGGCTTGGCCGTGCGCGTGCCCACGCCCAACGTGTCCGTGGTTGATGTGGTTTTCGAAGTCGAAAAGAAAACTTCGGTGGAAGAAGTGAACAATGCGCTCATCGCCGCGGCCGACGGACCGTTGAAGGGTGTGCTGTCCTATACGCACGAGCCGCTGGTCTCGACCGATTTTCGCTTGAACCCCAATTCTTCGATTGTCGATCTGCTCTCGACGTTTGTCATCAATGGCACGATGGTGAAAGTGCTCTCGTGGTATGACAACGAATGGGGCTTCTCCTGCCGCGTGATTGATTTGATTCGCAAACTCGGCAAGTAGCCATAAGAAATTCGCTCGTTATTAAGCAAAACTATTACTGGCAACGCGATTAAAAGAATAGTCTTGTCGGAAATAGTTTTGCTTAAATCTGATTGCACGGAAAGATTGATCTCATGCCCACTTCTACGCGCCGGCTCTTTGTGGCCGGAAACTGGAAAATGTTCACGAATGTGACCGAAGCCGCTTCGCTCATCAAAGCGCTCAAGGTCAAAGTGTTGAACATCAAAAAAGTCGATATGGCCGTGTGCCCGCCTTTCACCAATCTCGCCACCGTCGCGGAATTGTTGAAAGGCTCGACCATCAAGCTCGGTGCGCAGAATTTGTTTTGGGAAGAGAAAGGCGCATACACGGGCGAAATCTCTGCGGAGATGTTGCTCGGCGTGGGTTGCGAATGCGTGATCATCGGGCATTCGGAGCGCCGGCAATATTTCGGTGAAACGGACGAGACCGTGAACCGCCGTCTGCACCGCGCCCTCGCTGCGGGCTTGCAGCCGATCGTTTGCGTCGGCGAATCGCTCGCGCAACGCCAAGCCGGAGAGATGCAAGCGGTGGTCGCGAGCCAAGTCCATGGCGCATTCAAGAATGTTTCCGCCGAAGGTTTCGCGCGCGTGGTCTTGGCCTATGAACCGGTTTGGGCTATCGGCACTGGCGTGAATGCCACGCCGGAGCAAGCACAGGAAGCGCATGCCTTCATTCGCGGCGTGCTCGCGGAAATGTACGGCGCGCAACTCGCCGCCGCGTGCCGCATTCAATATGGCGGCAGCGTGAAAGCCGCGAATGCGAAAGAGCTGCTGCAAAAGCCCGATGTTGACGGCGCGCTCGTGGGCGGCGCCAGCCTGGAGGCCGAAGGCTTTGCCGCCATCATCAAAGCCGCGGAAGAAACGGCTTGAACAAAAACGCCACAAAAAAATGTAAATGAAAAATTGCTTTTC